>NZ_CALXNG010000012.1:0-72190 GCF_944389695.1 Candidatus Parakkermansia intestinigallinarum | reverse complement strand
TGCCCTCTCCTTGCCCGACAACCCGCATGATTACTGCATCCCTTTTCCCCCCTGCTCAAACTTTGGGACAGGTGTGAAAATCTATACAATTTTCTTGCTCTTTCCCCATGATTTATGGCATAATGAGGAGCGTGGGGAGCCGGAGCCATTTCAGTTGTGAAATGGCCAAGCCTTCCACCAATGAGCCCTCTTCCACCATCCCGAACATGAAGAACATGGAACAACTTCGCGACAGGCTTTATTCGATACACGAGCAAATGCGCTCCGTAGCCAAACAATTCCAGCATGGCAGCCTTCATCCTCCCCTGTTATGTTACGCTTTGGACGACAGATTTCTCGACGGTGACACCTACGGGAAGCTGCAACAGAACAGAAAAGATTTCATCTTATCGCCCGGCCAAATTCGCCAATGCTATTACGCAGTTATGCTCTACTTGGTTCGTGCCTTTTATGAAAAATCCGACGGTAGAGATTGGAAACAGGCTGCTGATATTCAACGGCAAAAAGATGTCGATGAAATTCGAAAACTTATTGTGAGGCGAGACATGCCGTGGCATGACGACTGTGATGAGGAAACCGTCAGCGTCATGGACTGGTTGAAGACTCAATGCCCCATCCTCAAGGCTGAAAGGGGCGGCGACAGCTCTGTGGTCATCGATGTTAACACAGCCTTTCATAAACTGTTGGTCGAACGCAATGTCAACCTGCTCAGCAACGGCAGAAGTTGGATGACACTGGCGCACATGACCAAAGACGAGCTCGACAAACTGAAGCAAGACGTCAATCTGCAAACCCGGAACCTCAAACAGGATTTTGAAGTCCGACTCAGTAGGATCGAGTCCGTTCTTCGGAAAAACCCCAAATACGCCGTCGCGCTCTGGGAGCATTCGAGATTCGAATGGATGTTGGCTCTTGAGGCCATCACGAGTTCACAGGACGAGATCCCTGTGAAAGTCTACGAAACGTGGCCTTGGCTGAAGGCCATCACCGCGCTCGCCGATCAGAATAAAAAAACCGTCCTGCGAGCCCAATGGATGTTGTATCGCGACGGCAACTGCCATCGTCTCTACCTCTCGCTGGAAAAGGCTGACCGCCTCGCCGACTGCAAGCTGAGGATCAGCCAAGGCTCGCTCGAGCATGAGTTCGACATGCCGAGCAGCGAACTTGGCTACGAAGCCGTCGAGCTGTGGGAACGGGGCTTCAGCCCCATGAGTGAAGAAGAGCTCCGGCTCGAACTCCTCACCGAGGGAGGAACCCACCCCAGCTGCACGTTGCCCACCATCACCTCCTGCGGCGGCTGCATGGTGTTCCGCAACCAGTATCCCAAACTTCAAACGGCTGAATTGCCCATGATCGCTCCCCGCACCCTCGTTCAAACTCCCGATTTGAAGCTCGTCGTGTTGCACAGCGGAAAGAGCAATCCGACCCTATCTCTCGCTCTGCATCGCGAGGGCGAAGAAAAGGCACTGGCCTGTGTCTCTCTCGATCGAAATGAAAAACTCGTTGGTTCTGACTGCTACTGCTCCACATTAGAAATCAGAGATTTCAAGACGCAAAGCCCTCTGCACCGCGCACGCATTCACTCCGTCAACATTCAAGGAAGCAACGCTGTCCTCTTCGAGGCTCTTTGGAAGCCTGAAATAGAACTCCACCCGCTTCCCAATCCGAACATCTGGGTCAAAGACGAGGGAAGCGTTAAAGTCATTGAAGAAAACCGCGGCGAGGGGCTCGACGTCGTTTACCTGAAGGCCGACGGCGTCGACTCCGTCCATCTTCCCGAAGGAGTCGTGCGCCTTCCCGATGCTCCTCCCGGTGAGATATTTGAGCCTGAGGAGGGCTGCTGTCTGGAGTCTCTGCGGCTACCGCATCTGAAACTGCTGCCCGTCAGTGTGGGCCGTTCGGAAGGCACGAAGGAGCTGCGCGAAAGCCTCCGCCAATGCATCACCAAAGCGACCTTGCTCTACCTGCCCCGCAACTGGCGAGAGAACGCGGTTGAACCTCCCGACGAAGACACGTGGAGCGTCGCCAAAAACCTCGAAGAGCACCGGCTGGTGACGCCTGAAGACGGCAGCGCTTCCCTCTGTGTCTGCACCCCGATCAAGCACGTGGTCTGGCGCTGGAAACAAGGCGATACACCGTGCAACGTCAATACCGCTCTGCACACTGCCGCCGGCTGGGAATCATGGAAGCTTGAGTTGGTGAAACCGGGGGGGAGTAAGGTCTACCTGCATCTCGGAGCTAACGGAGAAGGCAAAGCTCTCGATGCCTACGCGCTGAGCTGCGCTTCGTCCGACGGTATCAAGGCCGGCACCCTTTTGAGCAGGCTCTTCCCCGGCCTCCGCCCCACACAGGAGTTTGAGTTTTTTATCAGCACCTCTCCTGACGGCCGGGACAAAAAAGCGTTGCTGAGCGGTTCCGTCCGCCGCAGCAAGGAGTTTTACTTCGACAAGGATCAAGAAGGCTCCATTCGCCTGTACCTCTGCATGCTCCCCGCCGATCGCGAGTGCTGCACGCTCTGCATTCTCCACGAGTCCGCCATGTTCAATCCGAATGTCATTTCGGAGGTGCGGAAGCTGGACTGCTCTGCACTGAATTGGTCTGAGGACCATAGCTGCGAAGTAAACACCCTGTTCGATTCTCGTGACCCGAACGGATTCTACCGGATTCGAATCGAGGACTCGCGCGTGTCGACAAACGAGGGAATCCTCTGCCTGCCCGAACAATTCAAACCGCTCCAAGATGCGCCCGACATTGCGTGGTATGAGAAGGGCAGCGACAACCTCGGTCTCCCGAAGGACATGGCCAAGCGCATCGGAGCCAACCCGAGTATCCAGCCTAAACTGTTCGATCGCATGAGAAAAGGGAAATATGTCACCGGAGAAGAGATTGACAAGCTCGTCAAGCTGCTCCAAGATCCCGAATCGAAGCCGCGTGACGCTTATCGGCTCAATCCCCTTTTCTCCAGCGAGCAGATTCTGCAAAAGCTGCGCGAAGATGCCGCAAGCTACAAACCCACCTACATGTAACACCGATGAACCCGCATCAAGTCTCGCAGTCTGTCAACGCCGCTTTGGTGAAGCAAATGCGGCGCACCCGCCCCGTCGAAGGATATGATACCGAACTGAGCGAAGAGATCCGCCGCCTCTACGAGGGCGACGCGGACCACGCTCCGGCGTTTCGCTTTGTGTCGCCTCCCTACGTCGAACGGCTGCGGTATTACGCCCAAGGCGAACACTCAAACCTGGCCCAACTGGTTGCAGAAGGAGCACTCGAGCCTGAAACCGCCAACCTGTTTGCGCGATACTTCGGTCAAGGTGCTCCCGAAGACGTCACCCTCTATGCCCATCAGGCCGAGGCAGCGCGCGCTATCGCCGCCCGAAAGAACGTGATGGTCTGCACGGGCACAGGCTCGGGCAAGACCGAAAGCTTCCTTATCCCGGTCATCAACGGTATCATCAAAGAGCGCAAGGAATGCAAAGAACGGAACATCGCCTACACCCCCGGTGTGCGTGCCATGATTCTCTACCCCATGAATGCGCTTGTCAATGACCAGCTGCTGCGTCTTCGCCGATTGTTGAAGCTGGCCGGAGATACGGTGGATTATGCCGGAGACATTACCTTCGGCTACTATACCGGCGAGTTCGACTCGCAACCATCGGGAGCAAGCAGATGGGTGAAAAGGCTCAAGGATGACAAAACAGGCGAAGCCTATTTTAGCAGTCCTGAAGAAGCAAGCCGCTGCGATCACGCCTACCTGAGCGAGGATGAGACGGCGGACAACGAGTATGTGAAGCGCTCGTGGTGGACGGATCATGTGCACGGGCCGGCAGACATCCTCATCACCAACTATTCCATGCTGGAGCGTCTACTGCTCGATCCCGACAAGAGTGCCATCTTCTCGCCCGAGCCGCAGACGTGGAAGTACATCGTTCTGGATGAGGCGCACACCTATACGGGCTCCCTCGGAACGGAAATCTCATGGCTGCTGCGCCGCCTGATCGACCGCGTGTCTGAGGGCGGCATCACGGCTCAGGATAACGGCGAAGCTCAGCGGCGCATTCAATTTCTCGCAACCTCCGCCACAATCTCAACCGGGGAAGACGCCGAACAACAGGCTCTGGATTTTGCCCAAGACATCTTCCGCTGCCGCGATCGCAGGACACAGGATGAGTGCCCCGAGGCAAACGGAAACTTTATCGTCCTGCAAGGCGAACATTACCGGGCAGACTGGGAGTCTGACGATGCCCGACAGCGGCCCGGCGGCACCTATGCACGGCTGCTTGCCGAAGAGGGAATTGATCTCGGAGAGTATCTGGCCGGCAGCCATTTGGAGCAACTGAGGCCCATTGAAAGCTCTCTCTTCGCGCAGACGAAGTGGCTGCATCAAGCCCAGTCGTGGCTCGGGCGATTTGACTACCTCGAGCAGTTCCTGAAGCGTGAGAATCCGACGGAAGCGGCACTGGGAGATCTGATCGCCTTGAGCACCTGTTTGGAAGCCTTGGGAATGGAGGATCAGGATATCAGCCTGAGGCGCAATTCCTCGCTCGATTCTCTAGATTCTCTACAGAGCCTTCTGCTCTTTTATCAAGGACAGGAACCGGAGGCCTTTCGGCAGAAGTTGCGGAATATCTCGGGGGAACGGCTGAACTCCGCCGTAGAAGCCCGGAAAAGCAGCATTCTCAAGTTCTGTGAGCAGAAAGAAGATGTAGTCAAGCTCCGGTCTTTGTCCTTGCTTCCGATTCTGGCCCAGCTCTTGCTGAGTCTTCAGGAAGAGTACAACAAAGCCGAGGACTTGGATGTTGAAGTAGCTCGCTGGAAGTTTGAATGGACCAATGCGTTCACCGAGTTGCTCAAGAGGGGGGCAGAGCAAGTGCGTGTAATGAGAGAGCGCATCCGCGGCATGCGGAGCCGAATCGCCGAAAAGTGGGCAGATCTTCTCAACACGAAGGCGGAAGAACGCTCGGCGAAGGCTCTCATTACCGACTATATTCTGACGCATCGGGAGCTCGGCGTCATGGCGGAGCTTCTCAAGGCAGGCCACGCCAAAGAAGAAGACCTTTGCCGAGAATGCTTCGGCGACGAAACGGCGGAGTTCGAAGCCTTCATTAAGCTGCTGACGCTGACGCAGGACGAGGCGCTGCCCAATAAGGCTCCACTCATGGATCTGCGCTATCACCAGCTCGTCAACCGCATCGAAGGAGCCGCCGTATGGTTCGATGAGCAAAATCATTTACACCTCGTGCTCAATGAAGAGGCGGAAAACTCGGCGCTCCGAACCGATGACGGCCAAGAGTATCAACTCTACGAACTCGGGCAGTGTTACAACTGCGGTCACCCCTATCTGATGCTTTATGCGAGCGGCGCCATGGTGGCAGGCAAAATGCCTGCTATGGGAGAAACCGTCTATCGCTTCGGGGGAGCGGGGCTCGGGCTGCACGCCTTTGCCCGCTGCTGCGAGGGGGAGAAAGCCGAGTACTGGTTGGATGCGCAACGCCGCAAGCTCTACGACCACGAAGCCACTGGCGGTCTCATTCCCCTGCGGCTGCATGCAGCCGCATCACAGACTGAGGCTCAAAAAACGGCGCAGAACGCAGCCACATCAAACATCGGAGAGTGCCCACACTGCGGCTCCAGTAGCCAAACGAGTACAACCTACGGCATCATCGGCCCCTACAATACCGGATCGGACTTTTCGCGTACAACCGTGATAGACAGTTTGGTGAAGCTGGCCGATCCGGAGTTCGGCATCGATCCGCGCAAGCACCCGCAGCATGGGCGCAAATTGCTGACCTTCTCCGACTCGCGGAGCCAGGCCGCAGCCATTCCCGTCGAGTATGAAAACAGCGCCGAAGAGCGTCATGTGCTGCGCCTTCTCATGGAATGCGTGCAGGAGCTCGAGGAGACTGATCCCCGGAAAGCACTCAACAAGCTTGTTGAATTCTGCACGGGGAAGAGCCGCGATGAAAAAAGCGACGTCCCAGAGAAGTATGACGTCAGCAAGGACATGGATTTGAACTGTCTCTTTGTCATAAGAACGAACCCAAACTTTCCGCCCGAACACGCTGCGCCACTCGAAGAAAGCCTAGCCAAACGACTGGCAAACTCCCCCCTCCTGCTCATGCCGGGCTTCACGGGACGCCTTCGCAGGGCGGGCGGCGACTACCTGCTGCAGAAGGAGTTCACGAAAAATGGTGAAAACGGAGCGCAAGAGACTGAAGACTTCAGCGAAGGCGTGGCGGCTCTGCTCACCATGTTCTCTCTGCTGCGCTCACCCGGGCGATACTGCGCGGTGAAAGGTCCCGAGGCGCCGCTGAGGGTCTACTCTTGGAAACACGAAAGCAGCAAAGAGAACTCTTCGGATTGGAAGCGATTCAAAGACTTCTGCCGCGATGACGATGCGGCAGAAAAGGCCTTTCAGGCGGTGTATACCGATATCTTCCTCAGCGTTAAGGCGAGCGATAGAGTTAAGGCGAGCTATGGAGGTTTTGGTCAGGCTGACCGCTGGAACGATGATACAGCCAAAAGCGCCGACGGCAAAGGGCTTTACTGTAGAAAAAATGAGACTTACGGCAAGAAGGAAGAAGCCGTCCTTTCTCTCATCCGCGACAGCCTTCAAGAACCAACAAACCGTAAAGCCGCCGCGTTTTTGCTGGATTATCTGCGGAACAGCATTCTCATCGACGGCAAAATTGACCTGTACGACGTCCGTTTGAAGCTGACGCCTGCCGGGCGCGCGATGCTTGAGCGCGATCCGAATCTCGTCACCGTTTTCTACGAAGCCGATGAGCATTCGGCTCAACTGGCCAAAGAGACGAAGCGGCTCTACCAGCAGAAATTCACCGAGGGAACAATCAACATTCTCTCCTGCACGACCACCTTTGAGATGGGTGTGGACGTGGGGAGCCTGAACTGCGTTCTGCTGTGCGATATGCCGCCCTCCGTGGCGAGTTATCGCCAGAGGGCCGGCCGTGCCGGTCGACGCGCCGGCTCATCTGCCTACGTGCTGACGCTGGCCACGGGGCGGGCTCACGACGTTCACTTCTCTCAGCACCCCGAGGACATGTTCTTCGGGGAGGTTACGCCCCCCGTCATCTACAGCCACAACAAGAGTTTCAGAGCCAAGCATCTGCGAGCCGTCGCCCTCCAACTCTTCCTGAGCAGCCTCAAAAGCGGGAATAAACAAAAACTCTGGAAGCTCAGCGGTCATTTCTTTCTGAACACCGGTGAAGGAGACAAACAACGCCTCTCCTGCATCTCCGACCTTCCCGCATGGGTGGAGGAACACCGCGACGAGGTGCAGGAACGTTGCCGCGCCATTGCCGGAGACTCGCTTGATTACTCGGTTGCGGATGATTTGTGCCTCCAGATCACCGGCTTGAGCAACGGGCTTGATAGGTATAAGAATCGGCTGCCGAATTTCGATGAAACGCCAAGTTACTTGGAACTCTCGGGCCCCTTCCTGCCGAATCCCGAC
This sequence comes from Candidatus Parakkermansia intestinigallinarum, assembly GCF_944389695.1. Classification (NCBI taxonomy): domain Bacteria; kingdom Pseudomonadati; phylum Verrucomicrobiota; class Verrucomicrobiia; order Verrucomicrobiales; family Akkermansiaceae; genus Candidatus Parakkermansia; species Candidatus Parakkermansia intestinigallinarum. Next base: position 64,716 of record NZ_CALXNG010000012.1, on the reverse strand, counting down.
AACAAGGGCAGCTACAACGAGGCTGATCCGTGGAAGGCCTCGGCTGCGCGTCGTTACGAATTGGAGATTCTGACGGCCGGAGGCGGGAAAATACCCGCTGACATCATGGACAGCAGTAAAGGCTCCTACTGCCGACGCATGGCCAATGCTCAGACGGTGGACGTGTTAGCCAGATTCCGCGTTCTCTCGCGCTACGGATTCCCCTGTGAGGTCATCACCCTGCGCCTCGCCGGAAAGGACGAATCGCGCCTCGGCAAAGTCGACCTCAGCCGGGATATCAAACAGGGCCTGTACGAGTATGCTCCGGGGCAGGTCGTTCTCGCAAACAAGCGCAAGTACGAATCGAAGAGCCCCATCTGGCTGGGCAGCTATCGTGGCAAAGGCAAAAAGGAACAACTGGACATCGAAGAGGACAAGCAATTCCTTGCGTGCACGCAGAAGCAATGCCTCTGCGTGATGTACGATGAAGGCGATGACGAGTTACCCAAGTGTCCGCAATGCGGGGCTGCGATGCAGCGCATGACGGCCAGCAGGCCCGATGCATTCCAAGCGGAACCGAGTCAAAAGGCGAATGCTGTCCCTCTCAACGTCCACCCCCCGCGCCGTTGCTGCTACATCGGCCACAGAAGTGAAACGTGGGACATCGACGGCACCCGCACCCAAGCCTCATCCTCGGACAGCCGAGAGATCATCTATCTGAATATATTGTCCAAGGATTTCAAGAGAGGTGACGAGAATATCGATGCGCTCTACTACGCCTTCAGGACGGACATCGTCATGCTGTCGCTAAATCCCGAAGCGAGTCCGCTTCCCGACAATCCCTGCTGGGACAGCGACGTGCATCGAAGCCGAGCCTGGAGGTCGGCGACGCAGGCTATCGTCAAAGCCCTCGCCAAAGTGCTTCACGTCTCACCTCTGGACATCGGGGCTCTGACGACTGAAATCGACAAGATTCCGCACATCGTTCTCTTTGATAATACGGCGAGTGGTTCAGGTGCCATGCTGCGGTTGATCAAGGGCAAGACGAAGGAAGAAGCGCAGCAGCAGGGCAACAGCTGCGTCGAGCTCACGAAACGCATTTTGGAAGAAGCCCTCGCCCTCTGCAAGAGTTGTGAATGCTTTAGTCTGCGCGATGCTCACCAAGGTATCGTCATGACGCACCATGACTGCCTGATGGCGCGAGAAGAGGAAGCCGTGCAAGAGTACCACTCATGCTACAAGTGCCTGAAGAGCTATTCCAACCAGACCGAACACGACATCCTGGATGCCCACGATGCCGCCTTCATTCTGCAACACATGCTCGGCTCTGATGAAAGCCCTGAGGCATGCTCGCCGCAGCCTCAACCTCCTGCAGAGCCATTCCCGAAGCCTGAAGTTGAGCATCCTGTCTCCCCCCTGCCGCCATGCCCGTCTCCGGCCGATCAGGCATCCTCAGGCCGCGAGAAACCGCGGGCCACCCGAGAGCAACTTCAATTCGTCAGAGACCTCAAACTCAGACGACTCGGTCCCTTCCCCCCATGTCGCGTCATCAGGAACGGCAAGGAAACGGAAATGCGAGCCATTTACGCTTCAAAGACCCACATCTTTTTGTCTCTCCCCGGGCCTGAGTTAAATGCTGAAAAATTTGAATTTTACCAACTGATTTTGAACTGATATGGCTAGAATGTATCCGGGAAAACCCGTCGTCAATCTCTCGTTGTGCGGCATTCCCAAGGGCGAAGATGCTGTCTTTGAGATTCTCAAAAAGTATCTTCCGGACGAGTGGATCGTCATGCACAGCGTGAGGGAAAATAGAGGGGACATTAACTACGAAGCGGACTTCGTCCTCCTCATACCTCGCAAAGGCATCCTCGTGCTTGAGGTGAAGGCTCACCAAAACATTCAGATTCGAGACGGTGTGTGGCAAGAGTACCACGCAGACGATCGGAGCTGGCATGATATGGCCAAAAACACACCTCTGGAACAGGCCTTTCTCGCCTGCAAACAGTTCATCAAGGCACGCAAGCAGGATGGCTCCGTCACTGAAGAGGGGAAGGGTTATTTCTTCCCCAAACTGCGCTACTGCTGCGCCGCAATCTTGGTCAATATGGTGAAACTCGATGATGAGGCTTTGCAGCGAGACAGGCAACAACTACCCTTTGCCCCGGAGCAGCACTACATCTGCGGCCTGCAAAACCTCGAGGGACTCGGCCGCTCCGGCGAACTTGCCCGTTTGTTCGAATCGTACTTCGGTGATCGGTGGGATTCCGACGAGTTCGATGAAAACGTGATGCAACGGATGCGCTACGAAGTCAAGCCCTGTCTGACGCTGGAAGCAGATCCCGAGCTCTACCGCCGCCATCTGGAAATCGCCGCCCGGCGAGCCACCGTTTTGCTCGAAGCCACGGCGGAAAGCAGCGTCGACGTCATGGTCTCGGGCTGTGCCGGATCCGGTAAAACCGTCATGCTCCTTCGGGAAGCAGAACGGCTCTATCGTGAGGCCGTCCGAGCAGATGCGCCATTGAGCATCCTCATCGTCTGTTACAACAGAGCACTGGCCGAGCACTTGAAGAAGCAATTTTCCAACCTCCCGACGAACGACAAGCGCAAGATCGAAGTAGACTCGTTCCACTCATTCGCCCTCAAAAGACTCAGACGCTTTGACCCCTCATGGGGGGATTTCAGCTGCGCAACAAAGCGCTACGGACAATCTCAAGTCTGGGCCGAGGTCGCAAAACAGTTTCAGAACACTCTCTTTGAGCACGTCGGCAAGCACGGCAGCACTCCCGAAAGTTTTGATCATATCTTTATCGATGAAGCACAGGATTTCGATCCGATGTGGTTGAGTGCCTTGAGCACCTATTGCCGCCCGGAAGAGCCGGAACAGGGAAATAGCGGGGGGCGGGTCTATTACTTCTGTGACGTCAACCAAACCCTCTACAAGGGCCGAGAAGCCGCATTGGATGTCCCCATGAAAATTCATTTACGGCACAATCTTCGCAACGCTCGCTCGATTGCCCTTTTCAACTCTCGCTGCCTCATACGCGACGGGATTCAAGAGAAAGACCTGCCCGTTCCGCTGGAATCGCTCGATGGGCGAACCGTTAGCATCTTCGAAGAATTCGACGTTGCTACAAGGAGGCAAAAGATATCCGAACTCGTGCAACAACTCATCGGGAACGAAGGCGTCAACCCTTCGGATATCGCCATTCTCTCGCCATACAAAGAGGGCAACGCGAATAACGCATTTCCGAAAGTCGACGGCCGCATCCGACGCTCCACCATACGCTCCTTCAAAGGATTGGAGGCCGATTACGTTATTCTGACGGACTGTGCACCGCAAGACACTAAAACGACGGACAATGTGCAGTCGTTCGAAGACTTCTACGTTGCCGCCTCGCGGGCCAAGTTTGCACTCTACATTCTGCCGGCACCCGGCGGCAGAGAGCCGCTTGAACAATGGTCGCAAGAGGCTGAAGCTGAGGCGAACAGAGCCAAAGACGATTCATGGGATGAATAACCCGGACAGAGTCTGTTGACCAACGCGCCCCGAGCGCACGGCAAACGCCTCGGCCTTAAGGCGGCGAAGATGGGCTTTGCGGATCACGGCAGGATGATGACCATTTATGAAAAGGATCGCATTCACCGCCTCTGCGGCATGCTACCCTCGGGTGAATGGAGGGAAGCTCGCATACCCCTCTCAGAGCCGGGTCCCGAGGATATTCCTACCGGCAGAAAGCCCGAGTATTGCCGAATGATGATTCCTGAATCGAGCCTATCGCGCCGCCGCGCCGGACTGAAGCGGACGCGGGAGGGCATCACCCTTTCGGATGAGCTCTCGCGCAGGGGGTGTTTGCGCGAACGGGCAACGAGCACCTCGACGAGCAACGATTGACTGCGCCGAAAAAAAGGGAGTCCCGAGCGGGACTCCCTGATGAAAGGGGCATGAGAACCCAAGGCGAGGGTGCCGTACGGCGGCGAAGGCCGCGCTCGCGACGGGGCAAGCGGCGGAGCCCGGTGCCGCGCGGTATCAGCTGTGGGGCTTGACCACGGCGATCTTGCCGGAGCGCGTGATCATGTCCACGTCGTAGTCCTCCATGAGGTTGAGGAAGCGAGCGAGGCGGAACTCGCCGCCCGAGATCTCGATGGTGAGCGTGGAGCGCGTGGCGTCGAGCACCTTGGCTCCGAAGATGTTGCAGAGTTCGAGAATCTCCTGCTTCTTCTCGCCGAAGCGCACGCGCATCAGCACGATTTCACGGTAGACGGTGGGTACGAAGCGGAAGTCGGTCACCTCTACCACGTTGACCAGCTTGCTGAGTTGCTTGATCACCTGGTCGAGCTTTTCGCGGTGCTCGTTGACGTCGATCGTCATGCGCGAGAAACGGGGATCCTCGCAGGGGGCGACGTTGAGCGAATGGATGTTGTACCCACGGCCTGAGAAGAGGCCAGCCACGCGAGAAAGCACGCCAAACTTGTTTTCCACAAGGACGGATATCGTGTGCGTATGCTTCGAGTTCGGCAAAATGTTTTCCATGGCGGGGATCATTTTACTCAAAACGCCAGTCTTCGTCAAGTCCGTAACCGACAGAGGACTGTGCCGGCTCTCAGAAATCCTGCGGCATCGCCCCGCACCGCCCCCTTCTCCCCGGGCTCGCGCCGCACACGAGGGCGACTCTTCGGCCTTTTTCGCCAGGATGCTCGCTCCACCGTCGCCCTTCACCGTCCTCCGCCTCCATCGCCCTTCACCGTCGCCCTTCCCTTTCGCCTCCACCGTTGCATCCGCTCGCGCCGCGAGACGACCTGCCCTCGCTGCACGCAAAAGAGCGTTTACAAGTTGCGGCTCTCGTGGTACAAGTGGCGCAGAGATGAAAGCGGCGGAGAAAACCAATGTCATGCGTTTGCTGGAGCAGAAGAAACTTCCCTTCAGCTCCTACACCTACGAGAGTGAGCAGGCTATCACCGGGCTGGAGGTGGCCGAGCGCTTGGGGCAGGATCCCGCACAGGTTTTCAAGACGCTCGTCACCACGGGCCGCAGCGGCGCTCATTACGTGTTCGTGATTCCCGTGGGGGCCGGGCTCGACCTTCGCAAGGCGGCCAAAGCCGTCGGTGAGAAGTCTCTCGAGATGCTCAAGCAGAAGGAGCTGCTGCCGCTCACGGGTTACGTGCACGGCGGTTGCTCGCCCATCGGTATGAAAAAACACTTCCGCACGGTCATCGACGCGAGCGCCCGCAATTTCGAGAGCATTATTTTTTCCGGCGGCCGCATCGGTCTGCAGGTGCAGGTCGGTCTCGAGGAGCTCTCGCAGCTCGTGCGTTTTGAGACGGCGGATCTCACCACGGCACTTATCCACAACTGAGGGCTGCTCTCTCAACTGCGTGCTGCTCTCTCTCAGCGATGCGCTGTCCCCTCACGGCAGAGCGCGACTCACTCTCAACCGGGTGCGGCTCTCGGCCGGAAACAAGTCTGCCGCCGGCAGCCAACAGATATGCAACGGCGCGCCCGCGAGTTGTGTCATGAACCGTACATGAGCACTTGATTACTCATGATAACATGATAGACTCCGTCTAAACCGCAACCATGAACACACAGGACATCAATGAGCAAATCGCCGAACAATCGGGCTGGGTCGCCGCCGTCAGGTCAGAGATGGCCAAGGTCGTGGTGGGTCAGCATGAGCTGATCAACCGACTGCTGCTGAGCCTGCTCTGCAAGGGACACGTGCTTCTCGAAGGCGTGCCGGGCCTGGCCAAGACGCTCTCGGTCAAGGCGCTGGCCGGAACGATGCACGCGGCCTTCTCCCGCATCCAGTTCACCCCCGATCTTCTGCCGGCCGACTTGCTGGGAACGATGGTGTACAACCCCGAAGAGCGGGCGTTTACGGCCAAGAAGGGTCCTGTGTTCGCCAACCTCATTCTGGCCGACGAAATTAACCGAGCCCCCGCCAAGGTGCAGAGCGCTCTGCTCGAGGCCATGCAGGAGCGCCAAGTGACGCTGGGTGAGACGAGCTATCCTCTTCCCAATCCCTTCCTGGTGCTGGCCACGCAGAACCCCATCGAGCAGGAGGGCACTTATCAGCTCCCGGAAGCTCAGCTCGACCGCTTCCTCTTCAAGGTGGTCGTGAGCTACCCCGCGCGCGAAGACGAGCTTCAGGTGCTGCGCATGATGAGCAATACCGGCGCGGCGCCGACGACGCAGCCGGTGCTCTCGGTCGAGGAGCTCGATGCGTCGCGCCGCCTGATGAATCAGATCTACATAGACCCGGCCGTCGAGGGCTACATTGTGGACCTCGTCCGCGCCACGCGCGAACCCGAGCGCGTCGACCGCGATCTGGACGGCATGGTGCGGGCGGGCGCCTCTCCGCGAGCCACGATCAACATTGCGCTGGCGAGCAAGGCTCTGGCCTTCATGAATCGCCGCAGCTACGTCAAGCCTCAGGACATCAAGGATCTCGCCCACGACATTCTCCGCCACCGCATTCTGCTTTCATACGAGGCGGAGGCTGCCAGCGTGACGAGCGACATGGTCATCGACCGCATTCTCTCGAAGGTGCCGGTGCCGTAACGGGCTCGGCGCGCGGCGCGGCCGACGCTTCCGCCGATATCGCTTCCGCCGATTGCTTCGGCCGATTCCGGCGGCGTGGTCGGCAGCAGGCCGGGCGCCGGAGCTGCGGCTTTCAGCGCCAGGCCGAGCGGGAGAGCCGGCCTTTCGCCGCTGTCTTCCCTCGCCCGTTTCACACTCTCTTCACTTCCCCAGCCTCATGGACAGAACTCAGCAGATCATGCAGAAGGTGCGCCGCATCGAGATGATGGCGCGCAAGCTGACGACGGCGACGTTTGCCGGCCAGTACCGCTCCAGCTTCCGCGGGCAGGGTCTCGACTTCGATGACTTCCGCGAATACCTCCCCGGCGACGAGCCTCGCTTCATCGACTGGAAGGTGACGGCTCGCACGGGCACGCCCTATGTCCGCAAGTTTCGCGAGGAGCGCGAACAGAATCTGCTGCTGGCCGTCGATGCCAGCGGATCCATGGGCTATGCTTCCGGCGGCGTGAAGGACACCAAGCTCGAATACGCCGCGCTCATCGCGGCGGTGCTGGCTTACAGCGCCGCTCAAAACGGCGATAAGGTGGGGCTGCTGCGCTTCGGCCACCAACCCCACTTCTACCTGCCCCCGGCCAAGGGCATGAAGCAGTGCCTGCGCATTGTGCGCGAGATTGTCTCGGCTCCGGCGCAGGGAAGTGACGACACGGTGGAGGCGGTGGCCGATGAGATTCTCGGCACGCAGCGCAAGAGTGCGATGGTGTTTCTCATCAGCGATTTTTTCGCTCAGCCCGACAAGCGAGCCATCGGCAAACTCAGCTTCCGCCACGAGCTGATTCCCGTGCGCGTGAATGATCCCGCCGAGCTGGAGATGCCCGAAGCGGGGCGCGTCTTTTTGCGCGATCCCGAGACGGGGGAGATTCTCGCAGCCAACCTCAATGCTGCTCTGCGAGCCAAGCATGCCGCCGCCGTGGAAGAGCATCGGCGCAGCTGGAGCCGCGTGTTTGCCCAGTTGGGCATCGACAGCCTCGATTTGCTCACGACGCAGGATTTCATCCCGGCGCTGCGCCGCCTCTTCGCCCAACGCAGTCGCCTCTTTGCCCGCTGATTGCTGATGACCATGCCCGCCTCCGCTACCGACATTCTGGACGCCATCCCCGAGCTGCAGGCCGACCTGCCGCCGGAGACCTTTGAGGTAAGCCACTTCTGGCTTCAGGTCGGCCTCGGTTCCGCCCTTGCCGTCGCTCTGGCTGCTCTCGCTCTTTTCTTTTGGCAGCGACGGCGAAGTCGGCAAACGCAAGCGGCGCCGACGCCGGAGGAGCTTGCCCTGCGCGCTCTCGATGCACTGGGGCAGAAGCGGCTTTCTCTGCGCGACTTCAGCATCGAGCTCTCGATGCTGTTGCGCGAGTATCTAACCGGAGAGACGCAGGACCCGGCTCTCTTTGAGACGCACGAGGAGTTCAGCCTGCGCTTCAACGCCTTGGAGAGCATCCCCGCCGCCTGCCGCCGCGACCTTTTCTCCCTGCTGGAGGAGCTTGCGGCCGTCAAGTACGCCCCCGGTCAGGCTGAAGACAACGAACAATGCGTACAAATGCTCGCTCGTGCGCGAGAAATCATCGTCCGCATCGCGGCGGCGCAGCACGCCGCCTCAACGGCCGCCGCGCCCCAACACCACTCATGACTGCATCTTCTCACCTTCTGTTCGCCGTCATCACGCCGCCTGACGCCGTGCGGGAGTTCTCCTTCGCGCACCCGGAGCTTCTCTTTCTGCTGCTCCTCGTCCCGCTGCTGCTTCTGCTGCGCCGCCGCAGCGGCAGCGCCACCTGCGTCATCCACCCCAGCATCCGCTTTGCGGCGGGTGAACTCAGCCGCCCCGCCACTCTGGCCGGGCGCCTCGGCCCGATTCTGATGTCTCTTGCGGCGGCCTGCCTCATTGTGGCTCTGGCACAACCTCGCTGGCTCAACCATTTTGAAGAAAAGACCGTCAAGTGCATCGACATCATGGTCGCCTGCGACCTCTCGGGCTCGATGGGGGAGGAAGACATGCTCATCACGGCTCAGGACTCCTACGGGCGTCGCATCCGCCGAACGGTCGATCGCCTCACGGCCGCCAAGTTCGTCATCAACAACTTCATTGACGGCCGACCCCATGACCGCATCGGCCTCGTCGCCTTTGCCGGCAAGGCCAAGTCCTGCAGCCCCCTGACACTCGACCACACGCTCGTGCGCTACATTCTCGAGCATTTTTACCTCGGCGACAGATTCCGCCCGGGCTACATCCGCGAGCAGGGCACGGCCATCGGCACGGCCATTGTCTCTGCGGCTCTGAGGCTCCGAGATCCGGAAGACGTCGGAGAAAAAGGCGACCAAGGGCTGCCCGAGAATGAGCGCGCCAAATCCAAGGTCATCATTCTGGTGACGGACGGCGTGAGCAACATGGGCAGCATCTCTCCGCAGGATGCCGCCCGCGAGGCCGCGAAGCTCGGCATCAAGATTTTCCCCATCGGCATCGGTCAGGATCGCAGGCTCTCTCAGTACACGGCCAACATCAACAGCATCGACGAAGAATCGCTCAAGGAGATTGCCGCCATCACCGGCGGGCAGTATTACCGCGCCAGCAGCGGCAATGAGCTGATGAAGGCTTTTTCCGATATCGATCGGCTCGAGAAGTCGGATATCAAACAGCGAGCCGTCACCACGGTTCGCGAGCTCTTTTACTGGCCGCTGGCTCTGGGCTGTCTGCTTCTGGCTCTGAGTATCCTTCTGCGCAGCCTGCGCCCCGCACCCGCTCCCTGACTTTTTTCTCTCCGCGACTGACCCCCGCCACCTTCGGATATGTCTTTTCTCTACCCCTACGTGCTGCTTGCTCTTGCGCTGCCGCTGATTCTGGCGGCGGTGATTGTCACGGCTCACCTGCGCCGAGGCAACGGATGGCGCCGCTTGGTGTCCGAGGCCCATGAACAGGAACTGGTGCGGCGCCGCGCCCCGTGGCGCGTCCTGCTGCCCTCCGTTCTGGCTCTCTCCGCTCTGGTCTGCGGCATCATCGCGACGGCGCGCCCGATCAACGGCTACACGGCAGGCCGCAGCAGCACGGGCGGTCGCAACCTGCTCATCGCCCTCGACATTTCTCGCTCGATGGAGACGCCCGACGTCAAACCCTCTCGCCTCGAAGCCGCCCGCGCCGCCGCATACGAGCTGGTCGACGCGCTGCCGCAGGACAAAATCGGCCTCATCCTCTTCTCCGGCGAGGCCGACCTCATCATTCCGCTGACCTACGACCACACGGCTCTGCGCGACACGCTCGCCCAAGTCAACCGCGAGTGGGCGGGCTACGGCGGCACGAACTTCGGCAATGTGATCAAGTGCGCCCTGAGTGTGTTCAAACGCAGCGCTCCCACAAGCTCCAACGCGCTGATCATCTTCAGCGACGGCGAAGACACCGTCGGCAGCTCTCTCGCCATGGCTCGCGAGGCCAAGCAGAACAACTTGCTCATCATCACCGTGGGCGTCGGCACCGAGGCCGGCGGCGCGATTCCCGATGCACGCAACAGCAACGGACTCTACACCGACGGACGCGGCCGACACGTCATCAGCCGACTCGATTCTCAAGCGCTCCGCCAATTCTCGGATGCAACGGAGGGCAGCTTCCTGAAGCTGGAAAACGGATCCGACCTCGCCGGCTTCATCCGCGAGGCGATCGCCGACATTGACCGACACGAAGAGCAAACCGACGACAGCAAGGTGCCCCGCGAGCTTTTCGGTTATTTTGCCGCGCTTTCGCTGCTGCTGCTTGTGGCCGCCATCATTCTGGGGACGGAGTGGAAGCGCGCCCGGCCCATGCAGAGCCTCAGCAGCTTGGCGATTCTGCTCGGCGCAACGCTCATGGCAGCAGCCCCGGCGCAAGCGGCGCCGAGCGCCGATGCCGTCGACGCCTTTCATCGGGGGCTGAGCCTGATCGGCGACAAGCCGGACGAAGCGGCCGAAGCCTTCTCCGAAGCCCTGCTCGATGAGGATACGGACATGCAGGCAGCCGCGCTCTACCAGCTCGCACAGATCGACGCCCGAGCCGTTCTGAAGTCGCTGCGCAGCCTCTACGGTGCGGAAGAAGACTCCGCGCAGGCGGCTAACGCCGACAAGCCCGACACCAAGACGCCGACGGCCGACGAGCTCCGCGCCGTCGTCAGCGATCTCGACAAGGCCATGAACGGCTACAGACAGGCAGACAAGCTCCATCCTCAGCGTCAGGAGGCTCGGAAGAACCTCGAAAAGCTTGAAAAACTCCGACGCGTCCTCGAAGAAGAAATCGAAAAACTCGAGCAGCAGGAGCAACAGCAACAGCAACAGCAACAGCAACAGCAACAGCAACAGCAGCAGCAGGATCAGCAGGATCAGCAGAATCAGCAGAATCAGCAGAATCAGCAGAATCAACAGGATCAACAGGATCAACAGGATCAACAGGATCAACAGAATCAGCAGAATCAACAGGATCAGCAGAATCAACAGGATCAACAGGATCAACAGGATCAGCAGGATCAGCAGGATCAGCAGAATCAACAGGATCAGCAGAATCAACAGAATCAACAGAATCAACAGAATCAGCAGAATCAGCAGAATCAGCAGAATCAACAGAATCAGCAGAACCAACAGAATCAGCAGAACCAACAGAATCAGCAGGATCAGCAGAATGACCAACAAAGCTCTGATCGCTCCGATAAGGATCAAAAGTCCCGAGCCGAAGAGCAGGCGGAGAAAGAGCAGAAGGCTCGCGAACGCGAACAGCAGCAGCAAAAGCAGCAACAAAAGCCATCTACTGAGCCCAAGGACGAACAAGCCGAGCCGCAGCAACGTGAGGGAGCAGCGGATCAGGCCGACGAGAAGCGCAAGGAGCGCCGACGCGCCTCGGGCGTGCTCGAAATGCACGCCGATGAAGAGTCCGGCTCGCCGATTCCGCACAGCAACGATTTCAATGCCGCTCCCGACAAAGACTATTGAGTTTTTTGACCCCTGTTCACCACCCCCTCCCCTTTTCCCGTCATGAAAGCCGTCATCACCTTCCTCACGACCCTCCTCGTGCTGCTTGCCCCTCGGGCAGCTGCCGATCTTCAAGCGAAATGGTCCACCGAAGCGGCGCTGCCCGGCGAAGGCGTCTACCTTCTCCTGATCAGCGAGTCACCGACGCCCGACGCCTTTCGGCTGAAACAAAGATTGTCCTTGCCGAACGCTCGCGTCGACAACAGCTTCAACGAGCAGAGATCGAGCATCGACATCAGCAACCGCCGCTGCATCAACGTCCGCGGCATCCGCGTCATTCCCGACAAACCCGGCACCGTTGAGCCGCAGGAAGTCGAGGTGCAGTTCGACAGCGGGCGCAGTGAGAAAGTCCGCATTCCGGCGTTGACGGTTCTGTCGACGGCCGACATTCAGTGGATGAGCCGGAAGCTTCCCGGCGGAGGTCTGCCGCTCGGCGGCGGCCGGGTTCTCAAGGAGGTGCGCTACGGTTGCCTCTGGTATGTGCCGGAGAAGGAGTATTACGCCAATCAGCCGGTTGAAGCGCGGCTCAAGCTGCTTTTGCCCTTACAACCGGTTGACTTTGTTGCGCCGGCCGTTCCCCAGATGCAGTCCGTCGACGTCCGCGTGGCCTCTTTCGGCCCGGCATCGCTCAACAGCCGGCCATCAGTCGCGTATGCGGACGGGCAGGACTGGTGGAGCATGGACTACAAGGGTGAGTTCATCCCCACCGGCAAGGGCTCTCAGGTGGTTCAGGGTGAGACGATCATCTGCCACCGCCGAGGCATTGCGGAGATGACGATTCCGCTCGCTTCGCTGAAACTCAGCGTTCTGCCGCTTCCCCCCGGCGCTCCGGCGGACTTCAACGACATTGTCGGCCAGTTCTCCGTCAAGAGCAAGAGCGACGCGACTTATCTGGCCATGCACGAGCCGGTTGAAGTCGAAATCACCGTTACGGGCGACAGCGGGCTGTCATACCTGCCCTGCCCCAAGCCCGACGACGCTTCGGCCTGGAAGCTCATGACGCCCAAGCCGACGCGCCGGGAAATCCGCAACGCCGCAGGCGAGCTCACCGGCGTCACCTTCTCGGTTCTCATGCGCCCGACGGCCGAAGTCAGGGGCATCCCTTCCTTTGGCTTCAGCTACTTCGATCCCCAACTCCAAGAGTACCGCAACGCTGCCAGCGCTCCCATTCCGCTGCCGTGGAAGCAGACGGAAAACGCCGGCAGCGCGTCCGCCGGGCAGCAGGCTGCCGCACCGCCCGCCAAAGAGGCAACCGTCGTTGAGATGACGGATATTTACGGATACATGCCCGAGGGAACTTTCTCTTTCATGGCCATGCCGCGTTGGGTCTGGCTACTGTTGTATCTGCCGGGACTGGGAATTTTTGCGGGCTTGGGCCTCAACGCGCTGTATCGTTTTGTTTCAGCTCGCGCGGCAAAGGGCGCGGGCGAGCGCGACTTGCGCGAGTTGGCAGCCAAGGATAATGACCTCGACTTTCTGCGCAGTGCCGGCAGTCTGATTGAAAGCCGCATTCCGTCGGCAAGAATAACCCCCGAGTTGCAGGATATTCTGGCTCGCCGCGATGAGCTGGCCTTCCGACCGGATTCGGGGCAAACGCGCATTAGCCCCGATGAGCGCAACCGCATCCTGCGCCTTCTCCGCAAAGCCATCAGCGCAACGGCGACTCTCGCCTTGGCCATAGGTCTCGCACTGAGCACGCCCTCCTCGGCCGAGGAGTCCGCCCAGGCGCCGTCGGCGGCACAGGCTCCGGCACAGGCTCCGGCACAAGCTCAGGCAAACCCGGCCGCGCCTGCGGCTCCGGCTGTCGGCAAGGAGATAGCGGCGGCGGAAATCACGATGCAGGAGGCGCAGAAAGCCTACGAAGGCGGGCAATTCAGCCGAGCCAAAGACATCCTGCAGCAGATTCTAGACGGCAAATCCGCGCAGAGCGAGCAGGCGGATCCCGCCCTGCTCTACTACAACATCGGCAACTGCGAGTACCGGCTCAAGCGCCCCGGCTATGCGGCGCTGGCCTACGCGCGAGCGCTGCACCTCGACCCGGGCTTCGTCGAGGCGGAGAAAAATCTCGCCTTCGTGCAGCGCCTGCAAGGTGTTCCGATTCGGCCGCGCAGCACGGGTGATGAGGTCTTCACCTTCCTCAATCGCTCGCAGCTTTACGCGGCGACCATCATCGTCACGGCGGCCTTCCTCTTCTGCGCTGCTCTGCTGGCGGTGCCCGGCAGGCGCCCCCGCCCGTGGCGCAACTTCCTCACGGGGCTCTTTTTGGTGCTCTCCGTGCTCTGCGTGATCAATCAGGTCTACTACGCGACGCGCAAGACCCCGGACTACGTTGCCGATCCGCCGGACAACCTCGTCTACCTCGTCCGCGACAGTCGCCTGAGCAACTCCGCCACGGAATCGACCGCCGACAGCCAGACGCTCCCGGCCTCCACCCCGCTGCAACGGCTTGCCGTGCGCGGTGACTGGAGCTACGTGGAAGATGCCGCCGGCAACCGTGGCTGGATTCACAGCAGAGACGCCGAGCCGCTCAACCCGGAGGGCTCGGAGGCGCGCATGCCTCTGTCGCTGCGCTTCTGATGCGCACAGGTCATTGTTTTCCCGGCGCTGACGCCTCCCCTGCTTCTCGCGTTCTCTCCGTTTTGTCCCAAGCTCTCGCCGCATTTGCCGACCATGAATGAAACAGCGCCGGTCACCTCACCCGAAGCAGTCTGCGACCCGACCCAGGACGAACAGGCAAGCAGCAGTCGGCGTCCGCGACTGCTGAGCCTGCTGAGCCGCACGCTGCACCTGCTCAACCTGCTGTTGCTTGTTCCGGCGCTGCTGTGGCTGCTCGGGCTGGCCGTCTGGCAAACGCTGAGCCTCTGCGTCACACTGCCGCTTCTGGCCATCGTTTGGCTGCAACGCAGCCGCTATCGCCTCGGCCGCCTTCTCTGGCTGCCGGTGGCGGGCGGAGCGGTCTACTTCATGCTCCTGCCGCCGCCGCATCCCGCAGCTTGGCAAAAGCCTTGGGGACGCGAGCCCGGGCTGAGTCTCGAAGGCTCGGAGCTGGTGGTGGAGAACTTGCGCGATTTCCGCTACCGCAGCACGGAGGACTACGATGTACGCTACCGCCGCGCGGTGTATGATCTGAGCAAACTCACCGGGGTGGACTTTGCGCCCTGCCATTGGGACGGGCACGAGTTTTTCTGCCACACGATGCTGGTGTTCAATTTCAGCGACGGGCAGCACCTCGTTGTTTCACCCGAAACGCGGCTGCCGGAGGGCGAAGAGCAAAACGGATTGGCGGGGCTCTACAAGCGCTACGGCATTCTCTACGTTTTCGGCAGCGAAGATGACATCTTCGCCCTGCGCAGCAACTACCGCCATGAGGATCTCTATCTCTTCCCGATGAACGTGACGCCCGAGCAGGCTCAGGCGCTGCTGCGGCACATCGTCGCCATCGCCCGACAGAGCAGTGAGCGGCACGAAGCCTACAACACCCTCACCGACAACTGCTCGACGGCCATCGTCAAAATCTTTAGCCCGATGCGCAAGCTCATCCCGCTGCAATACCGCCTCCTGCCGATCAACAACGGGCGCATTGCCGAGCTGCTCTACCGCTTCGGTGGCCTCAAGGCTCGCGAGGGAGAGAGCTGGCAGCAGCTGCGCGAGCGCTGCCGCGTCGGTTACGACATCACCCCGGCGCCGGGGCAAAGCTACTCACAGGCGCTGAGGCTCCGCACCGGGCACCCGGACGCCGAGACCGCGGCCCGGCCCTGAGCCGCGCCGCCCCCGGCTGACGGCGGAGGGCGGCACCTGCACCCGTTCCGCAGCCTCCTGCGCACGTCCCGCAGTGGCCTGCTGCCCGGCCTACAGCCTTCTGCTCCACGTCCCGCAGCCTCCTGCATTTCGTCCCGCAGCCTCCTGCTGCACGTCCCGCAGCGGCCTCGCCCCGTCCGCGGCGGCTCCGCCTGCGCGGCGCCGCGAGCGAAAACTGTTGCCTTTTGTCGCTTTTGCTGTATACTCCCCCGCGCATGCTGACCATCAAGAACCTGACCAAGGCCCACGCCGGGCGCACCCTCTTCTACGAGACCGAGCTCGTCGTCAACTGGGGCGAACGCATCGCCCTCGTCGGCCCGAACGGCGCGGGCAAATCCACCCTCTTCCGCATGATTCGGGGCGAAGACAGCCCCGATGAGGGACAAATCGTGATGGATGACTACGCCGTTGTCGGCTACCTGCCGCAAGAGGCGGGGGACCCGAGCGACCGCACGGTTCTCGAAATCGCCATGAGCGTAACGCCCGACATGGGTGAAGCCATCCGCACCCTGCGGGAATGCGAAGCCAAGGGCGACAACAGCAGCGACAGCTACGCCCACGCAACCGATACCTTCATCTCGCACAACGGCTACCAACTCGAACCCAAGGCAAAGAAGATCCTCAAGGGGCTCGCCTTCCGCGACGAAGATTTCAACCGACCGGCGCGCGAGATGAGCGGCGGCTGGGTCATGCGCGCGCATCTCGCCCAGCTGCTGGTGGCCGAGCCCGATCTGCTGATGCTCGACGAGCCGACCAACCACCTCGATCTCATGAGCCTGCTGTGGCTGCGGCGCTACCTGCTCAATTACCCCGGAGCCATCTTCATGATTTCGCACGACCGCGATTTCATGGACGAGCTGGTGGAGACGGTCTACGATATCGAAAACGCGGAGTTGGTGCGCTACTCGGGCAACTACACGCGCTTCCTCGAACTCAAGGAGCAGCGCTACGAGCTCCAACTCGCGGCTTGGCGCAACCAGCAGCGCGAAATCGCGCACTTCGAGGCCTTCATCGAGCGCTTCCGCTCCGTCGCTTCCAAGGCGGCTCAGGTGCAGAGCCGCATCAAGCAGCTGGAGAAGATGCGCCGCATCGAAAAGCCGCGTCAGGCCCGCAAGATATTCAAGTTCATCTTCCCGCAGCCGCCGCGCAGCATGCAGCGCGTGCTCGAGCTGGAGAAGGTGGGGCAGAGCTACGGCGAGCGGCGCATCTACAAAAACCTCGATCTGCTCATCGAACGCGGCGATCGCATCGTGCTCGTCGGCCCGAACGGCGCGGGCAAATCCACCCTGCTGAAGGTTCTGGCGGGCGTCGTTCCCATCGACGCAGGCAAGCGCATCGTCGGCACCACCACGCGCATCGGCTACTTCTCACAGATGCGCTCGGAGAACCTCACGCCCAACTTCACGGTGCTGGAGGAAATCATGAAGGCGGATCCCGAACTGCGCGAGGAGGAAGCGCGCGCGGTGCTCGGCTCCTTCATGTTCCGCCGTCAGGATGTCGACAAGCGCGTCGAGGTGCTCTCAGGCGGCGAAAAGTCGCGCCTCAGCCTCGTGAAATTCCTCGTCAACCCGCCCAATCTGCTGCTGATGGACGAGCCGACGACGCACCTCGACCTGATGAGCGTCGAGGCGCTCTGCCAGGCGCTCAAGAACTACCAAGGGACGCTCGTGTTCATCTCGCACGACGTGCACTTCATCCGCTCGCTGGCCGAAAAGACCCTGCACATCAACCACGGCACCGTCACGCCCTACGCCGGAGGCTACGACTACTACCTCGAGAAGTCGGGCATCCTCAATGACCAGACGGCGATGGACGTCTGAGTCCGCCTCCGCCGCGCTCAGGCCTCGGCCGGAGGCAGCAGCTCGCTGAGCCCGGCGCGCGTCAGGATGTCGCGCAGCTGCTCGATGGGGCGCTGCGGCCAGAGCTTGTTGGCGACGGGGCTTGCCGGGCTGGGGTGCAGCAGGGTGCCGAGCGTGAAGTCGCGCTCGGGCAATGACGCTGCCGCCGTTTCAAGCTGTTTGAGGGCGTAGGCGCCGATGCCGATGAGGCAGCGGGGCTGCAGGATCTCGATGAGGCGCACGAGGTGGCGTTGGCAGGCGGCGTCGATCTGCTCGACCTGTTCGCGGGGCAGCTGCGCCGGCGTGATGTTGGAGCCCGTCTCGCTCATCCAGATCAGCGGGCAGTAGTTCGCCACGTAGGCGTGGGCAAAAAAGTTTTCGGCGCTGCCGTAGAGCTTGGCAAAAAGCCCCCAGAGGCGGCGTCCGCTCACCTCGGAGCGCGGGCAGGCAAAGCCGAGAATCGGGCGTTTCGGGTGCATGGCGGCGGGTTGCCCGATGAGCGCCATGAGCCCCATCCACTGCGTCACCGCGGCGATTTCGCCGAAGGGGACGCCCGTTTGCGCCATGCCGAAGGGGCCGGGGTTCATCCCGAGGTAGAGCACCTCCTTCCGCCCCCCGCCGCCGAAGGCGCGGATGTATGCCTCGTGCCCCGCGCGCGCGTACTCCAGCGGGTTGTAGGTGAAGGCGACGGGGGGGCCGAAGCTCAGTTTCTCCATCTCTCGGCTCAGCTCGCGGGCCGCCGCCGTCAGCTCGTCTGTCTGCATGAGGCGATTGTAACACAGAGAGCCTCCGTTGACAACAATATCAGCTTGAAAAGCGCTCGAGCTTCGAGTAGAATCAGCCCGTGAAAGTCATCGCGATAGCAAACCAAAAGGGCGGCGTCGGCAAGACCACCACGGCCGTCAACCTCTCTGCGGCTCTGGCGGCCAAGGGCAAACGCGTTCTGCTCATCGACATGGACTCACAGGCCAACGCCAGCTCGGCGCTGGGCTTTGAAGTCAGCAGTGACCGCAGCCTCTACCCGGCTCTCATCGGCGAATGCCTGCTGGAAGATCTCATCATACCCGCCAAACGCCGCAACCTCTCGCTGGTTCCGGCCCACATGGATCTCTCGGGCGTCGAGGTCGAGCTGGCCTCGGAAGGCAACCACCTCACCTGCATGCGCGACGCCATGACGGGGCTGCGCGAGCGCACGGATTTCGACTACGTTTTTCTCGACACGCCGCCCTCGCTGGGCGTGCTGATGACGGCCTCGCTCTGCGCCTGCGACGAGGTTCTCACGCCCATGCAGTGCGAGTTCCTCAGCCTCGACGGGCTCTCGAAAATCCTCTACATCATCGAGCAGATTCGCGAGAGCGGCGCCAACCCGGGCATCATCCACGAGGGTGTTCTCATGACGATGTTCAACAACACAAACCTCGCCAATCAGGTCGTCGCCCAAGTGCGGGATAACCTGCCCGACCAACTCTACCGCACCATCATTCCGCGCTCCGTCCGCGTCGCGGAGGCTCCCAGTTTCGGCAAAACCATCATGGAGCACGATCGCTACGGCTCCGCCGCTCTGGCCTACCGAAACGCCGCTCAGGAATTTCTGACCCGCCACACCAACTGACCGCGCCGCACCCGGCGACGGCCGCTTGAGGCGAGCCACGCGAGGCCATGCTCGACTGGATTTACCCCGTCACCTGCGAGCTCTGCGGCGAGCGCAGCAAGCTACCCATCTGCGACGCCTGCCTCAACAGCCTGCCCGCCGTTCCCAAACCCATCTGTCTCTACTGCGGCGCGCCCGTTGTCGGCGGACAGGACGACGCTTGGCACTGCCGCCAGTGTCAGGCACGCCCGCGCAGCTTCCACTTTGCCCGCTCGGCACTCGTGAATGACGCCACCGTGATGAAGCTCGTGCACGACTTCAAATACCACGGCGCGGCCTACCTCGCCCGCGCCTTCGCCGAGCTTCTCAGCAGACTTTGGGAGGAGACGCCGGAACTTGAGGCGCACAAGGACTGGGTGCTCGTGCCGATTCCCGCCAGCGGAGAACACCTCAGGCAGCGAGGCTACAACCAAGCCGAGCTACTGGCCACCTGCTTGGCCAAGCTCCGCGGGCTGAACGTCCTCTACCCCATCAAACACGTACCGACGGGCGTCAGCAGCCAGACGCGACTCGCCTCAAACGCGCGGCAGCGCAATGCCCTGCGCTCCTATCAGGCCGCCCGCAAGCGCGCATTGCCGCCGCACCTGCTGCTCATCGACGACGTCTACACCACGGGCTCGACGATTCGCGCCTGCGCCAAGGTGTTGCGCCGCATCGGCGGGGCCAAGGTCATCGGCGCGCTGACCTTGCTGCGCATCGTTCGAACGAGCGGCTCACTCCTCTGAGCCCCCGGCGCGGCGGGGAGGCGGGCACCCGACCACCGCCGCTGCCGCGGGGCGTGTCGCGGCCTGCAGCGCCCTTCTCACGGCGCATCGCCGGGGCGGTGGCGGCCTCGGGGATGGAAACGGCGGTGCAGTTGCTCCAGTCTCTTCTGCTCGACGTGGGTGTAGATCTGCGTCGTTGCGAGATCGGCATGGCCCAGCATGTCCTGAATCACGCGCAAATCAGCCCCGTTCTCGAGCAAATGCGTTGCAAATGAATGCCGCATGATATGCGGGAACACGTGCTCGGAAAGCCCGGCATCGCGCGCGCGCTGACAAATCACCTGCCGCACGCGCTCGCGCGTCAGCGGCCTGCCGAGTCGCGAGAGAAAGACGGCATCCGACCTCACCCCCTCGCGCACCAGCAGCGGACGCCCCGCCTCCATGTA
Organism: Candidatus Parakkermansia intestinigallinarum; assembly: GCF_944389695.1. NCBI lineage: Bacteria > Pseudomonadati > Verrucomicrobiota > Verrucomicrobiia > Verrucomicrobiales > Akkermansiaceae > Candidatus Parakkermansia > Candidatus Parakkermansia intestinigallinarum. The sequence goes on along the minus strand of NZ_CALXNG010000012.1, from coordinate 44,731 downwards.
GCGGACCAGCGCCTTGGCGGCCACCCCGCCCAGAGGCACGTAGCGCGTCTTAGAACCCTTGCCCAGCACGCGCAGAAAGCCCGACTCGCGATCAATCCGGTCGGTGCTCAGCTGCACCAGCTCACTGACGCGAAGACCGCTGCCGTAGAGCATCTCCAGCATCGCGCGGTCGCGTGCGCCGTAGGGCAGATCCATCGGGTCGACACTCTCAAGCAGGCGCTGCACGGCCGCGGCCGAAAGCGTCTCGGGCACCTGCTGCGTCACCCTTCCCCCGTGCAAGAGAGCAGCGGGATCCGTCGGCAGCACACCCCGCGCCGCCAGAAAGCGAAAAAAAAGCCGCAAATGCACCGTCGCCACCCGGCAGGATGAATCCGCCAGCCCCTCACCGCGCAGAGCCGCCAGATACTCGCCGAGCATCGCGAGATCCACCGACGCCAGCCCCGCCCCGCGAGCCTCGAGCCAGCGGCCGAAGCGCTCGAGACTCTGCCGAAGGGAGCGGCGATAATTGGTGCTCTGCCGCCTCTCTGCCGCCACGGCAAGCAGGAAGCGTTCAATCTGCCCGGCAATGGCGAGGGGCGGCATGCGGCGTCAATTCTGCGAACTGCCCGAAGGCTCCGGAAGCGGCTCAAAGTCGACATCGCCACCCTCGGCGGCGGACGGTTGTCCCGCGGCCTCGCGGCGGCGCTGCTCATAGGCAGCCGCGCGATCCGAGCCGTTGCTGCGAAGAATCACCGCACGCCCCGTCGAACTGACCGTCACGCGATCCGTGGGCTGCACGGCCGAGGCATTGGACTCGGGATTCGGCAGCTGAGCCTCTCCGCCGGGCGTCAACGGCAGGCCCGTCGCGGGATCCGTCAGGCTGTTGGACACGAGCGTCACCGGATCCTCCAGATCGCTCTCGCGCACAAAGCCGCGCTCGCCTTCCTGCGTCTCGACAAAATAATACGTTCCCTCACAGGCAATCACCTTCACACTGGGCGTCCTGACAAGCTTACCGTCGGTCGACTCATCGCGGTCGGGGTTGCGCTCCAGCAAAAACACCTTGCCCTCGCGCACGGGAGCCTCCGCATCGGCCGGGTACTTGCCCTCCTTGAGGATCTCCGCGCGCATCGCGGCGCGAGCGGCCGACGTGCCGGGAGGATCAAGAGGGGAGTCGGGCTTCAGGTACTCGGGGACATAGGTACCGCGGTCGGTCAGACCGCACGAAACGAGCATCAGCGGAAGAGAAAGCAGAAAGGCGGAGCGCAACATCATCATGTCGGCATTCTAGCATGCTCATCTTCAAATTCAAGAAGAAAGACGCCGTCCGCAGACGAAACCCGAACGAGCACCGCGCCGCCCCCCTGCTCCACGGCTTGCAAAAGCCTGAACCCGCTGCTTGCAAGAGCCAGTCCCCGCCATCGGCAAAAGCGCGCTCCACCGCCGGCAAGAGCCTGCCCCGCCCTTTCTCGCGCTCACTGCCCGGGCAGGACTCGGCACCTCAGCCCATCAGCGCCTCGCGGTTCACGAAGAAAACGGCGCCGAGCACGCAGCAAAAGGCCCAGAGATAATCCCACTTCCACTGCTCGCCGACAAAGAAAATCATGAACGGCACAAACACCGACAGAGAAACCGCCTCCTGAATAATTTTGAGCTGCGCCAGACTCAGCCCCTCAAGGCGCCCCACATTGTTGGCCGGCACCATGAAACAGTACTCGAAAAAAGCCACGCCCCAGCAAATCAGAATCAGCTTCCACCAAGGCAGCGCCACCGATTCGCCCGGCTTTTTGAGAAAGCCGTACCAAGCAAAGGTCATAAAGGTGTTGCTGCAAACGAGCAGAAAGACAGTCAGGCAGATGCGGAACATAACGAAAAAGACGGCGGCGCATCATACTCCCGCCCGCCCCCTCCGTCAATCCCAAAAGGGAGAATCACCCGCAAAAACACATAAGCCTGCGCCGAGCCGCGCCGAGCCGCGCCGCGTGCACGGGCAAACAGACTACCCCGAGCCCCTCAGCCGTCCTCGGCCGAGGGGCTCGGGAGCCAACGGCCGATTCCCGGCCGAGGCGCCTTTCCGGACGTCGCGAGCTCACGGCTCAGCGCCGGAGCCCTGCCCGCCTGCCGACGGAGCTGCGCTCTCAGCGTCCGCGGCCTCGGGCGCAGGCTTCGGCTGCCGCGGCTTCACCGCACCGACGTAAAAGCGGCTGCGTCCCGAGGCATCGGGCTTGTGCACCAGCGCAAGCGATTGCAGCGCATCAATACCCAGCAAGCCGGGATCAGCCTCCGGCGGCAACAACTGCGGAGTGATTTCCGCCGAAAACAGCGTCTTGCCCAGCTGCAACCGCCCCTCGTGCCCGACGCCGACCTCTATCATGCGGCGGCCCGAGATATCGGCCACGGGCGTGCGGTGAGACGCGGCGAGACCGGGCTCCCATTGCTCGGGCAGCATCGTCGTCACCGAACTTCCCGTATCAAGCAGCAGCGCAAGCTCGCGCTTGCCGCTCTTCACCTTCACCATGAGACGTCCCCCCTCATCGAGCTCGCCTTCAAGCGGCACAAAGCCCTCCATCTCCCTGAAGCTGCCCCAGGAATAGCGGTTGTTGGCGAAATCCATCACAAAGGGCAGGTAGCGCATCGCATCCATGCCGAGAATCCCGTCGATGGGCACACTTTGCATGCTGTTGACGCCGTCGAGACTCATCACCAGAAAGGCCATCCCGCGCAACTGCGCTCCGCCCGCCTGCAACTCACCCAGCGTCAGGCCGGGGATCTCGGCGGCATTGCCCTGAATCTGCATCTCGGAAGTATCGACATACTCCACCTTGAGCACCTCGTCGGCAAAGCGCTTGTCGAGCACCGTGTGCGTCGCTCCCGTATCCATCAGCAAACGCGCGGGCACGCCGTTGACCAAGCAGGTCACCAGCACCTGCCCGCAGTTTGCATCCCGATACATCGCACCGATCTTCGCCTTCCCTCCGGCGGGCTGCACCGCCGAAGACGCAGGAAGAGAAGACGAGCCCGGAGCATCGGCCGCGCAGGCAGCCAAAGCAACCGCTCCCGTAACCATCAGCAACCCGGCAACAAGACTCCCGGGCAAGAGAACATTCTTCATGACTCCATTCTAGCATCCGGCGGCGCGTCGTCAATGATATTTCAAGACACAAAAAAATTAACTTTACCTCAGTTTCTTCTTGCTCCCTCACAACACTCACGATATAATACGCGCGTATGAGGAAAGCCCTTTTGTTAACTATGGCAACAGCGCTTCCGCTGTATGCCTACGACGCCCCCCCGGCCATTCCCTCCGGCGACGTCACGTACGACGCGGTGAGTTACGACTCCGACGCCTACCTGTATGACGACAGTTCATACGCAGCAGACTTCGGCAACGCCGAAGCGACGGCACCGGCTCCCCTGCAGACGGCAAACACGTACTCGAAGAACGGCCACGTGACGCTCAACCTCTACAGCTCCCAGTATCAGGTTCGCGGCATGGGTGTCACCGACTTCATGAGCAAGTACGGTTGGTCCTCCATCGATGCCTCCTACACCTTCCCGAACCGCAACCTCTTCAACCTCGGGATCGAGCAGCGCATCTACGGCAGCGTCGGCTTCATCTGGGATCACAGCTGCCCGCTGGGTCGCACCCCCGTCGTGCACCTCGGCTACGGCATCGCCAAGGAGCTCTTGCCCAACCTGAAGCTGGAGCTCGCCTACAACTTCCGCCACGGCGGTCTTGAAGGTTACATGGCGCGCTTCTACGACGGCAGCGCCCACCGCATCACGCAGGATCTCACCCTCGGCTTGAGCTACGACGACCACCAGCGCGGCTTCTTCGGCCACGCCCTGGCCGGACTCAGCTTCCAAGGGCTCAACGGCAGCTTCTACGACCTCGAGCTCGGCTACCGCTTCACCGATCTCTACAGCGGCAACTCCCTCGGTCTCGACCTCGAAGTCTCGGCCGGCATGGCAGCCTCGCTGAGCTACTGGGGCTCGGGAGTCGAGGGCATCGACGCCTATCGCGTGCGCGCGGCTCTGCTGCCCTACACGCACAGCGGCTCCTTCGGTCGCGACGGCGCCTTCGGCGTCAGCCCTTGGATTCAGCTCTCCTGGTCGGGCAGCAACGCCGGCAAGATCGACCGCGTCACCGGCACCGGCCCGGTTGATCACATGCAGATCTGCGTCGGCATCGACTGCACCTACAGCTTCTAAAGCCGAGAAAAGGCTTGCCACGGGGGATTCTTTCGTGTAGAATCCCCCCGTTGCGCCGGTTTAGCTCAGTGGTAGAGCTCCCGATTTGTAATCGGATGGTCGTCAGTTCGAATCTGACAACCGGCTCTTGAACTCCGAGACCGCCGTTCCTGAGAGGGACGGCGGTCTCGCCGTATCCGGGGCCGAAGGAGCGCCACGCACCGCGGCATCGGGTGCAAGCACGAAGAGGCAACCGCGGACTTCAGCAGCGGCACGGGGGAGCAGCAACAGACCCGGCCGCTCGCCCCCGCCACAGCGAAGAGCCGCGGAGCACGCCCGCGCCAGCCGCACGGCGCCGCCCATCGCCCGCTCAAGGGAGCGAGAGGCCGAATGCGGGCCCCTCAGCCCACTCGATTGAGCTGCGTGATCGTCGCCTTGGGCTCACCGGCCTCGGCATTCGACGTCGCCCAGACCAACTCGTGCAGCCCTGCCTCGAGGCGATAAATCACCAGATCATTGACGCGAAGCCCCGTCTTGCCCTCCATATGCTCAAAGGCCGTGTGAGGGCTGAAGCGCAGCACGCCCTCGTAATCATCGACGGTGCGGAGAAAGGCGTAATAGCCGGGCTGCGGCGCCTCGACGAGAAAGCGCGATACGTAACACGAAACGCCCGCCAAGCTCTCCTTCTCCCAGCTCAGCGGCGCCTCCTTCGGGCAGCGCACCCCCGCACGGCGGTCGCGCTTCACGGGCAGCAGCGGCAGACGGCGGCGGCGCATCGTTTTCAGCCCGTCGCGCGTCACCTGATAGGTCACGATCAGCACCGTCGCACAGCCCCAGAAGAGCCAGATGCGCAGCCCGTTCATCGCCGTCTCGGGAGCATCCCAGATGAGGCAGCCCGTCAAAAAGGACGCGAAAAGCGCAGTGAGCAGACCGCCGATGCGCCAGCCCAGCACCATGCCCGGGAAGAGCAGGAAGAGGACGGTAAAGGGAATGAACTGTTTGAGGTTCAGCGGCGTGCTCTTCAGGAAATCGCGGCGCAGGCCGGCTTCCACCAATCGGCTCAGCTCGGCCTGAGACGTTTGCGTATCAATCTTCACGCCGCCTAAGGTAACACAGAGTCCCCCCGCATTCAAGGACAAAGAGCAACCTGCGCCTCAGGCTCGGCGCCCGAGACAGCTTCCCCTCCCCGCCTTGAAGACGGAGAGGGGAAACGGGGGAGGGGGCGGCGGAGGCCTCATGACTCTCCACCGGTTCAGAAGAAGCTCTCAGGCTCTCGGCAGTTAGCCTTGCTCCTGAACGGCGCCGTGCTCAGCCAACATTCGAACGATGGCCTCTCCGGCCTTGCGATCCGTCACTTCCTCTATCGTCACTTCCATCATTGACCTTCCTTGCGGATCTTTCGCCTTGGCGTCGGCACCATTCGCCAACAGAATGCGCACCATTTCCGGCCGCTCACAGACAATGGCACGATACAAAACCGAACGGCCGTCCTCATCCACAGCGTTCACATTGGCTCCGGCCTTGATCAGAATCTCGGCGGCTTTCGGATTCCCGCCGGAAACGGCTTCCATCAACGGAGTCCTGCCGCGAAGCACCGCATTGACATCAGCTCCGGCATCCACCAACACTTGAAGAGATTCGGCCATTCCGGCATTACTCAGCAAAAAGATGGGGGTGACTTCTTTACCTTCTAACACAGGGATGTTCGGATTCGCACCGGCAAGGATCAACTGCTTGAAAAGCTCCTTGTCGAAACTCTCCGGATTCTGGGCTTTTGAGAAGCATTCGCGAAGTTTCTGATCGTAATCAGCCTTCGTGATACCCTTCGCTTCGAGAGCCGCAGCGGCCTCTTGGGCAGGCCTATCCTTCTCATCTCCGCACGACACCAGAAGGCATGAGGAGATCAAGCCGGCAAACAATAATTTATGCATATTTTTCATGATTGGATAAGCAACGTACTGATTCGTATGAGCGCGATCTGGAACCGATACGACCGAGCCCCACGGGGACAGTGTAACACATCAGGGGAATTAGGCAAGCTTGAAAGCCCAGCCGAAGAAAAAACGAGGCGGCGAAAGAAGTCCGAAACCGGGCGCTCCGGCTTGGCGCCGAGGCAAGGCGGAGCGCTCAAAGGACAGCGGCGCTGCCTGATCGTCACCGCGCGAGGAGGCTGGGTTCAGGCCTCCTTTTCACCTCCGGGGAAGAGTGGGGTCTTGCGGCAAAAAGAGGTTGCCAATTGCTGCGCTCCGACATAAAATAAGGCCATGCAGGATACCTCTCTCTTCCGCGCCTGGGCTGAGATTGACACGGACGCCATGCGCCACAATCTCGCGGTCATCCGCCGCGTTCTGCCCGAGCACCGACAGATGGCCATCGTCAAGGCTGAGGCCTACGGACACGGGCTGGAGGGGGTTGTCCGCGCTCTCAACGATGAGCCCATCGAGTTTTTCGGCGTCGCGACGATCGGCGAAGCGGCGCGCGTTCGCGCTGCCGGCTGCCAGGTCTGCCCCTTTATTCTCGGCCCCTGCTTCCCGGCTGAACGTGAGGCAATTGTGCAGAACGGATGGCGAGCGGCGCTGTCAAGTCTGGAGGAAGCCCAGCATTTCAATACACTCGGGAAGCTCTACGACAAGAAAGTGCACCTGCACATCAGCGTGGATACGGGGATGGGGCGAGCCGGCCTGCTGCCGACGGATTTGCCGGGGCTGGGGGAGGCGCTCAACAATCTCGAGCATCTGCACATCGAGGGTGTTTTCTCGCATCTTTCGGCGGCATCCAAGGATATTTCGTTCACGCATCGACAGATTCGCTGTTATGAACGTGCGGTCAAGGAGCTCGGTGAGCATCTCGATTTGCCGTACCGCCATCTCTGCAGCAGTGCTGCGGTGTTCAATTATTCGGCGCCGAGCACGAACATGGTGCGCCTCGGCCGCATTCTCTACGGCTACTCGCCCATGCCCTCGCCCTACAACCGCGAACTACGCAATACGCTGACGCTCTACAGCCGCGTAACGCTGGTGCGCACGTTGCCGGACAATCACGGCGTCTCTTACGACCACACCTATATCACCAGCGGTCCCACGCGCGTTGCCACCATCGGCATCGGATTTGCGGACGGTTATTTGCATTATCTTTCCAACACGGGAGCTCGTGTCTACCTCAACGGGTCATACTGCCCCGTGCTCGGCCGCATCACGATGGATCAAATTATGGTTGATGTCTCTCACCTCAGCGCGGTGGAGCCCGGCGACGTGGCGGAAATCATGGGGCCGAACGTGCCTTGGGAAGAGCTCACGGCGCGCGCCAACACGATCCCGAGCAATGTGATTACGAGTATCACGGGGCGCGTTCCCCGTATTTATCGCCCCTGAGTATTTCAGCCGAGGGCACAGCCGCGTATCAGACGAAACACGTTCGGAGGGAGCGCCTCCGAAGCGGAAGCGCGTGACGCCTGCAGACGTGCGGCATCCGTGCACTCTGAGTCAGCTATCGAGACAAACGAAAATAGAGGCGAAGGGGGCATACCCTTCGCCTCTGAAGATATTCGCAAGAGGGGAAACTCGCCATGCCTTGCGACGCTGTCAAGCCCCCCCTCCTCGCTTCTCCGGGGATTGAGATCCGTTCAGCGGAGCAGATCTATCGCACTCTGGCGATTAAAGCCGCGGCTTCCGGTAGCGATGTCCACTGCCGAGCCCCTGCCGAGCTCCTGCCGATTACCTGCCGCCCCCTTGCCGATTTTGGCAATCTTTCTCAAATGCGTGCTAATTCTTTCTCATGGTCTTGCGGCGTTACGGTTGAGATCCGCTCCCTTGGAAAGCAGGAGTTGAATCACCTCGATGCGCTGCTTATCAGCCGCCTTCATGAGAGCCGTCTCGCCCAGGCGGTTCTGAGCATTGATGGCGGCACCGCGAGCGAGCAAAGCCTCCGCAATCGAAGCATACCCCTCATCCGCAGCCTCCATCAGAGCCGTGTCACCGTCGCGATCCGCCAGATTGACGTTGGCTCCGGCGTTGAGCAGCATCATCACAATGCGCTCATGCCCCTCGGCCGCAGCTTCGATGAGCGCGGTCTTGCCGTCGTAATCCTGAAGGTTGACATCAGCCCCGGCCTTGATCAACGCTTCCACCACGTTGGCACGCCCCTCCTCAGCGGCCACCATCAGCGGCGTCTCGCCGTCCTCGCCGCGCTCATTCACCTGAGCACCTGAGGCAATCAGCGAGCTGACGCGATCTGCCCACCCGCGTTCGGCAGCGCGCATCAGCGGCGTTTCGTCATCATCAGCCAGCAGCGGCAGGCAAGCTACGGCAGCACAGGCGGCAAGCGCCGCAGGAGCGGCGAGGCGGCGGCAGCCTCGTCCCAATTTGTTGAGGTAGATCGTCTTCATATCTGGAATGAGTTTAAAGTTACCCTTTCAACTTACACCCGCTGTCGCAGACTGTCAACAAGCATTTATGCCATATTCGAAAAATAATCCAACTAATTTAGCAGGAAATACACCGAACAGACGCTCCTTTCCATCGTCCCTTCGTACCATCATTCCTCAGCCTCTTCGATCCGACGCACCGCGCGCCGCATTTACGCGAGCCGCTTTTATGCAAGGCTCAGCACACGGGTCAGCAGACAAACGAGCACACGAGAGATTTACCGTTGACTTTGCTCCTCAGGGGTGGTAGGCTTCCGGCATGTCACAAGCAGACCTGATTGAGCAGATCCACCGGCTCCGCAGGGAGCGCAATGCCATCATTCTGGCCCACAGCTACCAGCGGGGAGAAATTCAAGACATCGCCGATTTCGTGGGTGATTCGCTCGCCTTGGCTCGGCAGGCTCAAGCGGCGGACTGCGACGTCATCGTTTTCTGCGGCGTGCATTTCATGGCCGAGACGGCCTGCATTCTCAACCCGAGCCGCACCGTTCTGCTGCCCGATCTCGATGCAGCCTGCTCGCTGGAGGCCTCCTGCCCGGCTGCGGAGCTCGAGGCCTTCCTGCAGGAGCACAAGAGCGAAAACTATTACGTGGTCGCCTACGTCAACTGCTCCATCGGCGTCAAGGCTCTGGCCGACGTGATCGTGACAAGCGGCAACGCTCAGCGCATCATTGAGACGGCTCCGACGGATCGCCCGATTCTCTTCGTGCCCGATCGCAACCTCGGCGCTTGGACGTCGGCCAAGACAGGGCGGGCGATGACGCTGTGGAACGGCGCCTGCCACGTGCACGAGCAGTTCTCGCGCGACCGCATTCTGGATCTGCGCGAGCAGTATCCCGACGCGGAAGTCGTCTGCCACCCCGAGTGTCAGGAGCCGATTCGCCTGCTGGCCGACCACGTCTGCTCGACGGAAAAGATGATCGGCTACTGCTCGCAGTCGGCTGCCCCGCGCTTCATCATCGTGACCGAGAACGGCATCCTGCACCGCCTGCGCAAGCTTGTGCCCGGCAAGGAGTTCATCCCGGCGGGGACGGAGAAGTGCTCCTGCGCCGAGTGCGAATACATGAAGCTCAATACGCTTGAGAAGGTTCGCAACTGCCTGCGGGACATGAGCCCCGAGGTGCGCGTGCCCGAGGAGCTGCGCCTGCGCGCGGAAAAGCCGCTGCTGCGCATGCTCGAGCTTTCGAAGTGACGCTGATCACGGGCGCCGCACCGCGCAAGGCGTCGCCATAGCTTCAGGAAAGTCCGATGCAAATTGCTCCGCACATTCTCGCCCACGGCAACTGGATCTCGATGGAGGATTTCATGGAGCTGGCGCTCTATGACGAGGATTACGGCTATTACAGCACGCACATCCGCGACATCGGCTACCGCGGCGACTTCAGCACCAGCGCCACCATCAGCGATTTGCCGGCAAGACGGCTGGTGCGCGCCTGGAAGCAGAGCTGCCGCGACCACGGCCGCCGCCTGCCCTTCATTGAAATCGGCGGCGGCAACGGCGATCTGGCCATGGCCATCTCGCGCAGCCTCGGCTTCATCGGGCGCCTGCGCTCGCGCTACCTCATGGTGGATCGCTCGCCGAAGCTGCTGAAGATTCAGGCGATGGTCGGCGGGGGCTTTGTGCGGGTGTACCCGACGATTGAGGCGGCGCTCAAGCATGCGGGCGGTCATGCTTTCATTTTCTGCAACGAACTTCCGGACGCCTTTCCGGCGCGGCAGTTCGTGTTTCAGGGCGGCGAGTGGCTGGAGCTGGGGCTTGCCGTCATCGACGGGCGCCTCGTGCGCCAAGCATGGAAGCGCCCCCTGCCCGCCTCGACGGCTTTTGAGCGCTGGGCGCGCGAGGGTCAGGTGATTGAGGTGCACGAGAGCTACCACAAGTGGTTCACGGCCTGGCAGCCGCTCTGGAAGAGCGGGAGCTTCATCACCATTGACTACGGCGAAGAGGTCGAGACGCTCTACGACCGCCGCCCGGCCGGCACGCTGCGGGGCTACAAGGCTCACACGCTGCTGGATGTCGACAGCCTGCCGGCGGCGGCCGGGCACTGCGACATCACGGCTGATGTCAATTTCAGCGACCTGCGGCAGCTCGCCGACCGCTGCGTCGGCGACGTGACGGAGTACATGAACCAGCGCGATTTCCTCAAGGATGACGCAGACATGAGCAACCCCGGCGATCGCCACCTCATCGAGACGCCGGGAGCGGGCGACCACTTCAACGTGCTCATTCAACACCGCTTCACCGGCTGAGGCTCGGACAGATGGCGACCATGACAGGCGAACACTTCACCCTCAACGGTCGGCGCATCGACGCAGAGGGAGTTCTCAGCGGCCGGATTGCACCGCGCAGCGACAGTGAGCGCGCCGCGCTCGACTTTCTGCGTGCGTGGTACGGCCCGGCGGACGGCATTGAGCTGCACAGCTCGGGCTCGACGGGTGCGCCCAAGCGCTTCGTGGCCTCGCGCGACGCCATGCGAGCCGGGGCTCGCCTCAGCAACCGCCTCTTCGGGCTCGGCCCGTCCTGCACGGCTCTGCTGCCGCTGCCGCTCGACTATATCGCGGGCAAAATGATGATGGTTCGCGCCCTCGTCGGCGGCTTTCACCTGCGCGTCGTCGAGCCCGATTCGCACATCATTGCCCGGCTCGATGCGGCACTGGGGCCGGGCGAGCGCTGTGATTTTGCGCCGCTGGTTCCGCTGCAAATCAACCGCGCCCTCGAGGAGCCGCAGGGGCTCGCTCCGCTGGCGCGCATCGGCTGCGTGCTGGTGGGCGGCGGCTTCATCGACCCGAGCGTCGAAGAGCGGCTGCAGGAAGCTCCCTGCCGCGTCTGCGCCTCGTACGGCATGACGGAGACGCTCTCGCACGTCGCGCTGCGGGACATCAACGGGCCGGAGCGCAGCTCTTGGTACAGCCCCCTGCCGGGCGTCGGCGTCTGCCGCAGCGGTGAGGGCTGCCTCGTGCTTCGCGTGCCGCATCTGGGCATCGAGAGGCTGGAGACGAACGATCTGGCCGAGCTGCGAGCCGACGGGCGCTTCCGCCTTCTCGGCCGCCGCGACGCCGTCATCAACAGCGGCGGCATCAAGATTCAGCCCGAGGCTCTGGAGAAGCAGCTGAGCGCCGCCACGGGGCTGAGCCTGCTCATCGTGGGCACGCCGCATCCTCTGCTCGGCGAATGCGTCACCCTGCTGCTGGAAGCGGAGCCCGACGGCGAGCAGGAAGCATTGCTCGAGCGAGCCTGCGCCGCCCTCGACCCCCATCTGCGCCCCCGCCGCCGCCTCTGCCTCACCGCCTTCCCGCGCACCTCGAGCGGCAAAATCGCCCGCGCCCAAGCGCAGGCCATCGCCTGCACCCGGCTCCGTGATGATGAGCACTGAGGCCGGGCTCCGCCTCACAACTGAGCTTCACGACCTATCTCGCCCCCGACGAGGGGCGCGAAGCGGCTGACGCCGCGCCCCCTCGCAGACGCTAACCGTGAGTTGCCGCCCCGCATCCTTCGTCAGGAGCTGCAAGCACCTGATCATGAAGCGCAATGCCCCTGCGAAGCTGACCGATTCCCCTAGTCCTCCGCGGTGTTCAACTTCGTTTTTTGAGTGAAAAAGCGTTCACGCACTTGACATCCGATGAAAAATGGGTACAATCACTCAAACAATTCATCTTTTTCTAAAATGGCAAACAATGAAACCCGCGCCCTGAGCCGCTTGGCAGGCGTCTTCAAAGCCTTGGGACACCCAACGCGCTTGTGGATTGCCAAGCGATTGGAAAGCGGCGCCTGTTGCGTAGGGGACATTGCTGCCGCTACGGCCGAGGGCGCCTCGACGATTAGTCAACACCTCACGATTCTGAAACAGGCCGGAGTCGTTGAATCCGACAAACAAGGCAAAAATGTCTTCTACAGTCTGCGTTACCCCTGCCTGCCTTGGCTTATTCGCTGCATGGAGGCAAGAGACGGGCATCTCAGCGAGGACCCGGATGAGGCTAGGGAGCTTCTGAGCGAGCAGCTCCATCACCTGCTCCGCCTGCTCTAAAGTCTCAGATTGCCGCGCCTTCCCGCTTTTCAACCATGCGATCCTGAAGATCTGACACTCAACACCACAACAGAATTCTCCTCTATATTTCGCCATTCGTTAAAATAAACAATCAATAAATCATTATGTTATTCGAACAAATCCGCAGTGCTACATCCATCGTTACCTTCGGCGGTATCCGCTTTCTGGTAGATCCGTGGTTTGCCCCCAAGGGAAGCGTCCCCCCGATTCCGGGTTCACCGAACCCCGACCTGAGCTGTCCGCTTTGCGATCTTCCCAAACCCATCGAAGAACTTTTGCTCGTCGACGCGGTTATTGCGACGCACCTGCATTTTGACCATTTTGATGAAAGCGCCATGCGATGCATCCCGCCCGACATGCCCATCTTTGCTCAGGATGTTTACGATGCCGACACTCTCACAAAGCGCGGATTCCGCCATGTCATGGTGCTGACGTATGCCGGTATCAAATGGAAGGGCGTAACCTTGCACAAGACCCCTTGCCAACATGGACAGGCAGCCAACATGTGGGCTATGTACGAGCGGGCTCAGATGCGCGGAGAAGCTTGCGGCGTTGTCATGCAATCACCGACGGAATCTCAAGTGCTCTACATGGTCGGTGACAGCATCTGGTACCCGGGCGTGCAGGCAAGCATCGACACATACAAACCGGGAGTTATCATCGTCAATGCCGCAGGAGCGTGCATAACCGATTTCGGGCTTATCATTATGGGATTAGAGGACGTGCAAAGCGTGCTGGACTACGCCCCTCAAGCCACCGTCGTCGCTTCACACATGGACAACGTCGGTCACGCCACGGTCTGGAGACGCGACCTGAGAAAGCTTCGGGACGAAAAAGGATACGGTCAGCGGCTTCTCATTCCGGAAGACGGCACTGTATGTCAGTTTTAAGCCTCGGCTGCTCGTTGTCGCAGAGCCGCTTGGGCCTGTCTCTGCAGGAGCGGGTCCAAGCGCGGGCCATCGCCTGCGAGGCTCTCGCGACGAAGGGCTGAGAGCCCGGCCTCTCGGACGGTGTCGCCGCAGCGGCGCTCGCATATACAAGTTATTGCATTTCAAGAGCTCGTGTTTTGTTTCGGCCTTCGAGGATTTGGGGCTTGACAAAGTTGTCGGCGAGTGGTAAACCGCTGCGGCCGCAGGTGCCAAAACCCTGCGGCCGGATCTGCCATGAACGGCTTTTTCCTTACGCTGCGGCGCTGGCTGCCGCTTTTCGGTCTGACGGTTGCTACCTTCGTGTTCAATACGACGGAGTTTATCCCCATCGGGTTGCTCAGTGATATCGGGCGCTCCTTCGGTATCGGCGAGGCGCAGACCGGTCTGCTTATTTCGGTTTACGCTTGGATGGTGGCGCTGCTGTCGCTGCCTTTGATGATGCTCGCGGCTCGGGTGCCTTACCGCCGTTTGCTGCTCGGTACGGTGGCGTTCTTTGTGCTCTGCCACGTGGCCTCGGGTTTTGCGAGTAGTTTCGGGATGCTGATGGCTTCGCGCATCGGGGTCGCCTGCACGCATGCGATTTTCTGGTCCATTGTCTCTCCGATTGCGGTGAGGATTGCGCCGCGGGGCAAGGATGCGGTTGCGCTGGGTATGATTCTGGGCGGCTCGTCGATTGCGATGATTGTCGGGCTGCCGCTCGGGCGAGCGATTGGTCTGCATCTGGGATGGCGTGCGTCCTTTTTCGGCATTGCCGGCTGTGCCGCCGCGCTTTTTCTGCTGCTGCTCTGCTGTTTTCCGAATGTCGCGCCGCAGAAGCAGCAGAGTTTCCGCTTCGGCGAGCTGCTGCGCCGCAAGTCGCTGATGGTGCTCAATATCTTCACGCTGCTGCTCGTGACGGCGCACTACACGGCCTACAGCTACATCGAGCCTTTTCTCGCGCAGGCGGCGCACATCAGCGACCACGCCATTACGGTGAGTCTCATGGTCTTCGGACTGGCCGGCATCATCAGCAGCGTGCTTTTCTCTCTGGCTTTTCGCCGATATGCCGGTCTCTTCGCTCTGCTGCCCGTCGCGGGTATCACCTGCCTGCTCCTCGGGCTGCCTCTCTTTGCCGCAAGCTTCCTGAGTATTGCCCTGCTCTGCGTGCTCTGGGGGATGTGCATCACGACTTTCAATCTGGTGGCGCAGACGACGGTTCTTCACTATGCTCCGAAGGATACGACTCTGGCCATGGCCATGTACTCGGGTATCTATAATGTCGGCATCGGCCTCGGGTCCGTCATCGGCGGGCGCGTGGAGTCTCAGATGTCGGTCGGCTGCATCGGCTACGTCGGCGGCGGCATCGCTCTGCTGGCTCTCGCTTTCTACGCCCTGAGTTTGCGCCCCTACACCCGCGAGCTCTGCGCTCGGAGATCCTGAGCCCGCGGACGGGAGTCCTCGACGGGAGTTTGAGGACGGGAGTTCGCAGCGCGTGTCCGCAGGCGGGAGTTCGCAACGCATGCCCGCAGGCGGGAGTTTGAGGACGGAGTTCGCAACACGAGTCCGCAGACGGGAGCCCGCGGACGGAGTTTGCAGCGCGAAGCGGCGGACGGCGAGGCGGCGTGCCGCCGCACACCCGACTCGCCTCGCCATGGCCGTGCAGCTCCGCGGGGGATGCACGGCGGAGCTGTTCTGTGCGGGCTCCGCGGGGGATGCACGGCGGAGCTGTTCTGCGCGGGCTGCCCTGTGCAGGGCTGCTCTGCGGCTCCGAGGCTCTCGGGCTCAGCCGCGACCCGTTCCCGAAAAAAGCCCCCGGCCTCGCGCGGCGAGGTCGGGGGCTTTGGGGATTGACGGAGCTACAGGAGCTGCAAGCGGGCTCAGCAGCCGCAGGCGGGCTCGTCTGCCTCCTGCGCCTTGAGCAGGGTATCGCAGGCGCAGCAGAAGTTGCGGTCGCCGTAGGCGTTGTCGACGCGAGAGCAGGACGGCCAGAACTTGTGCAGGCGCTGCCCGGCAGCCGGGTAGGCAGCCTGTGAGCGCGTGTAGGCGTGCGTCCACTCATCCGCCGTCACTTGCAGCGCCGTGTGCGGGGCGTTGACCATGACGTTGTCGTCGGCGGGCACCTTGCCTTCGGCGACGGCCGTCATTTCGGCGTGGATGCTGATCATGGCGTCGATGAAGCGATCGAGCTCGGCCTTGCTCTCCGATTCCGTCGGTTCGACCATGAGGGTGTCGTGCACGGGGAAGCTCATGGTCGGCGCATGGAAGCCGTAGTCCATGAGGCGCTTGGCGATGTCGTCGACCGTCAGGCCGCTCTTGCGGAGCATCTCGCGCGTGTCGAGGATGCACTCGTGAGCCACCAGACCGTTGGCGCCCGTGTAGAGCGTCGGGAAGTAGGGAGCCAAGCGGCGCGAGACGTAGTTGGCGTTGAGGATGGAGACCTGAGAGGCCTCCGCAAGGCCCTCGCTGCCCATCATGGTCAGGTACATCCACGAGATGGGGCAGATGCCGGCCGAGCCGTACTCCGTCGAAGAGACGGCACCCTGCGTTTGCGCGGCCCCCTGCACGCCGTGTCCGGGCAGGTAGGGCGTGAGGTGCTTGGCGCAGCAGATGGGGCCGACGCCGGGGCCGCCGCCGCCGTGGGGCATGGCGAAGGTCTTGTGCAGGTTGAGGTGGCAGACGTCGGCGCCGATGAAGCCGGGGTTGGTGAGGGCGCACTGGGCGTTCATGTTGGCGCCGTCCATGTAGACTTGGCCGCCGTTTTCATGCACGATGCGGCAGAGCTCGGCGATGCCGGGCTCGTAGACGCCGTGGGTGGAGGGGTAGGTGACCATGATGGCGGCGAGGTCGTCGCGGTTGGCCTCGGCCTGGGTGCGCAGGTCGTCCATGTCGATGTTGCCCTGCTCGTCGCACTTGACGCCGACGACCTTGAAGCCGGCCATGGCGGCCGAGGCGGGGTTCGTGCCGTGCGCCGAGGCGGGGATGAGGCAGACGTTGCGGTGCGCCTGTCCCTGCGCCACCTGATAGCGGCGAATCGTCAGCAGACCGGCGTACTCACCGGCAGCGCCGGAGTTGGGCTGCAGGGAAACGCCGTCGAAGCCCGTGACGACGGCGAGCATTTTCTTGAGCTCTTCGAGCATGCGGCGCATGCCTTCGCACTGGTCGGCGGGGGCGTAGGGATGCAGGCAGGTGACCTGCTTCCAGGTGATGGGCATCATGATGGAGGCGCAGTTGGCCTTCATGGTGCAGGAGCCCAGCGGAATCATGGCTTCGTTGAGGGCGAGGTCTTTCGATTCGAGACGGTGGATGTAGCGCATCATCTCGGTCTCGGAGTGGAAGACGTGGAAGCAACGGGGCGTGCAGAAGGGCGTCTCGCGGCGCGGCATGCACTTGCCGCCGCAGCACTTGTGCTCGATGCAGGGGACGCCGAAGGCGGCGCAGAGGGCTTCGAGGTCGGCCTGTGTCGTGGTCTCGTCGAAGGAGACGGAGACGGTGTCGGCGTCGATGCGGCGGATGTTGTAGCCGGCCTTGAGGGCGGCGGCCGTCAGTTCGTCGGCGCGGCCGGGGGTGCGGACGGCGACGGTGTCGAAGAAGCGGCGGGTCGCTATCTCGTAGCCGCCTTCGCGCAGGGAGGCGGCGAAGTCCTTGGCCTGATGGTGGGCATGGCGGGCGATGGAGGCGATGGCCTCGGGCCCGTGGTACATGGCGTAGAAGGTGGCGAGCAGAGCGGTGAGCACCTGCGCGGTGCAGATGTTCGACGTGGCTTTCTCGCGGCGGATGTGCTGCTCGCGGGTCTGGAGAGCGAGGCGGTAGGCGGGTTTGCCTTCGCGATCAACCGAGAGGCCGATGTAGCGGCCGGGCAGCTTGCGCTTGAGCGCATCGGTGCAGGCCATGAAGGCCGCCGAGGGGCCGCCGTAGCCCATCGGGATGCCGAAGCGCTGGGTGGAGCCGAGGCAGACGTCGGCGCCGAAGGTGCCGGGCTCGCGCAGGAAGGTGAGCGCCAGCAGGTCGGCGGCTACGCAGCAGAGGGCCTTGACGGCGTGGCAGCGCTCGAAGAATTCGGCGTAGTCCTGCACTTCGCCGAGGTTGTCGGGGTACTGCACGAGCACGCCGGCAAGCGTGGGGACGGTGGCGGGGTCAAAGCTCTTCCAGTCGCCGATGATGAGTTTGACGCCGGTGGTCTCGCAGCGGGTGCGGATGACGTCGATGGTCTGCGGGAAGCAGCTGTCGGCCACAAAGAAGGTGTCGGATTTGGCTTTGGCGCTGATGCAGAGGTGCACGGCCTCGGCGGCTGCGGTGCCCTCGTCGAGCATCGAGGCGTTCGAGACGGGCAGGCCCGTGAGCTCGCAGATCATCGTCTGGAAGTTCATGAGCATCTCGAGGCGCCCTTGGGCGATCTCGGGCTGGTAGGGGGTGTAGGCGGTGTACCAGCCGGGGTTCTCGAAGACGTTGCGCTGGATGACCGGGGGCATGAAGGTGCCGTAGTAGCCTTGGCCGATGAGGCTGTGGGCGGGCTTGTTGGCCGCGAGCACGGCGTCGAGTTTGGCGAGGGCATCCTGCTCGCTGAGGGCGGCGGGCAGGTCGAGGGGCTGAGGCAGGCGGATGTCGGCCGGCACGATGGCGGCTGTCATTTCATCGAGGCTCTTAAAGCCGATGGTTTCGAGCATCCGGCTGATGTCCTCGTCGGAGGGGCCGATGTGGCGGGGGACAAAGGAGGTGAGTTTCTTATCCATGAATCGAGCAAATGGTGTTGAGCAAAAGTAAAAGAAGCGGCCGCGTGCCTTTCGGTCGCGCGGCCGCTGTGAGTGATTCAGCCCTTGCAGAACTCTTCGTAGGCGGCAGCATCCATCAGACCGTCGAGCTCTGTCGGGTCGCTGAGGCGAACCTTGAAGATCCAACCGGCGCCATTGGCATCGGCATTGACGGTGTTGGGCTCGGCGTCGAGCGCCTCGTTCACCTCGACGATTTCACCCGAAACGGGGGTGTAGACGTCAGAGGCGGCCTTGGTGGATTCGACGGCAGCGACGTTGTCACCGGCGGCGCAGGTATCACCCACGGCGGGAAGGTCAACGTAGACGACTTCACCCAGTTCGGCCTGGGCGTGATCGGTGATGCCGACGGTCACCACGCCGTCGACGGCGGGGCTGACCCATTCGTGCTCCGAGGAGTACTTGTACTCAGCAGGAATAGTGCTCATATCAGTAGTGTGTGGTGGGATTTTCCCGACGGAATCGGGAGGAGGGTTGTTGCTCCGACGGCGGCGGATGCTCGGCCCCGCCGCCTCTCGGAGCGGGGGTTACTTCTTGAGGAAGGGTTTCTTGACGATTTGGGCGGGAACGGCTTTGCCGCGCACGATGATGTTGACGTCGGTGCCGACTTTGCCGAGGGCCGCCGGCACGTAGGCCATGGCAATGCCCTTGCCGAGCGTCGGCGAAAGGATGCCGCTGCACACCGTGCCGAGGGGGGTGCCGTCGGGCAGCTGCACCTCGTAGCCGTGGCGGGGCGGTGCGCCCTTGCCTTTGTACTCGATGGCGACGAGGGCGGTGGGGCGTCCCTCGGCCTTCTGGCGGCGGAGGACGTCGACGCCGATGAAGTCTTTGCTCAGGTCGCAGCACCAGGAGAGGCCGGCCTCAAGCGGGGTCTTTTCCGGCGAGAGGTCGGAGCCGTTGAGCGAGTAGCACATTTCGAGGCGCAGGCTGTCGCGAGCGCCGAGGCCGCAGGGCTTCGCTCCCGCGGCGAGCAGTTTCTCAAACCACTTGACGCCCTGCTCGGCGGGGCAGAAGAACTCAAAGCCGTTTTCACCGGTGTAGCCGGTGCGGCAGACGATCAGGGCGTCGCCGTCGCACTCGAAGCAGAGGATGCCGTTGCGAACGGGCAGCGTCACCCCCGGGCAGAGGCGCGCAAAGACGTCTTCGCAGGTGGGGCCCTGCACGGCGAGGCCGACGAAGGCGTCGCTCTTGTTCTCCAGCACGATGCCTTCGGGTTTGCGGGCAGCCAGCCATGCGTAGTCTTCGTCAATCATCGAGGCGTTGACGACGATGAAGTAGTCGTCTTCGGCGAGGCGATAGATGATCAGGTCGTCGATGACGCCGCCCTTCTCGTTGAGCATCATGGAGTACTGACCCATGCCGTCGACGAGCTTTCCGAGGTTGTTGGTGAACATACCGTTGAGCCACTCGGTGCTGCCGGCGCCGTTGACGAGAAATTGACCCATGTGGGAGATGTCGAAGACGCCGCAGGCCGTGCGAACGGTGTTGTGTTCATCGATGATGCCGCTGTACTGGACCGGCATGTTCCATCCCGCAAAGGGAACCATCTTGGCTCCCAGTTCCACGTGCTTGGCGCAGAGGGGAGTGCTCTTCATCGTGTCCGCATTCATGCAGCGGCAGTTTAATTCATAGCGCCTCGGAAGTCAAGCTTATAACCATCATACGCGGCGGAAATTAACGGCGCGGCGGCTAGGGCAAAAAACGCCCCCGCTCCGGCAGAGCCGGGCGGGGGCGTGAATCAAAGGCGTGGGGTTGCCGCAAGAGGCGGCTCTATGCAGCAGTTTCCGTGTCTTACGCCTGCGGAGCCGGAGCTTCGCCGGCGGCCTCGGCTGCCGCAGCCGCTGCGGCAGCGGCCTTCTCAGCTTCGAGCTTGAGGCGAAGTTTTTCGGGCAGCTTGACTTGGATGTGGATGTCGCGCAGCTGGTTGGGCTCGGCGGGGGCGGGCGAATCGCTCATGAGATCGGCGCCGCGGTTGTTCTTCGGGAAGGCGATGACTTCGCGGATGGATTCGCAACCGCCGATGAGCATGACGACGCGATCGAGGCCGAGGGCCAGACCGCCGTGGGGCGGGGCGCCGAAGGAGAAGGCGCTGAGGATGTGCCCGAACTGCTCTTGGATGGTCGCTTCATCGAGGCCGAGGGCACGGAAGGTCGCATCCTGCAAATCGCGCTCGTGGATACGGATGGAGCCGCCGCCCAGCTCGTTGCCGTTGAAGATGACGTCGTAGGCTTCGGCGCAGAGATCGGTGCTGATCTCGCCGCGAAGGACTTTGTCGACGTCCTCGGGGACGGGGCGCGTGAAGGGGTGGTGGATGGCGCAGAAGCGCTGCTCCTCGGCGTCCCAGCCGAAGAGCGGGAAGCGCGTGACCCAGAAGAGGTCGACGTCCGTGTTGCCCTTGAGCAGCTCCATGTAGCCGGCGCATTCGAGGCGCACGCGGCCGAGGATGGTGCAGCTCTCTTCCCACGGGCCGGCCGCAAAGAAGATGCAGTCGCCGCTCTCGATGTTGAGGCGTTCGCGCAGGGCGTCGATTTCCGCATCGGTCAGGCGCTTGGTGATCGGGCTCTTCCAGCCGTCGCGGTCGTTGACGTCGCGCACTTTGATGTAGGCGAGGCCCTTGGCGCCGGCTTCGACGGCCGTCTTGGTGAGCGAGTCGACCTGACCGACGGAGGGCGAGAAGTTTTTGGCGTTGATGGCCTTGACCACGCCGCCGTTGGCGACGGCGCCGGAGAAGACGCGGAAGTCGCTCTTGGCGAAGATGTCCGAGCAGTCGGTGAGCTTCATCTCGAAGCGGCGCTCGGGTTTGTCCGAGCCGTACTGGTCCATGGCATCATGCCAAGTCATGCGCGGGAAGGGCGTGACGATGTCGCGGCCGACGGACTCCTTGAAGACGCGCTTGAGCATCTGTTCGACCCAGTTGTAGATGTCCTCGGGCGTGATGAAGGAGGCCTCGATGTCGATCTGCGTGAACTCGGGCTGGCGATCGGCGCGCAGGTCTTCGTCGCGGAAGCAGCGAGCCACTTGGAAGTATTTCTCCATGCCGGCCACCATGAGCAACTGTTTGTACTGCTGCGGCGCCTGCGGAAGGGCGTAGAAGCAGCCGGGGCTCAGGCGGCTGGGGACGAGGAAGTCGCGGGCGCCTTCGGGCGTGCTCTTGGAGAGGATGGGAGTCTCGATCTCCAAGAAGCCCTGCTCGTCGAGGTAGTCGCGCATGGTCTTGGTGATGCGGTGGCGCAGAATGATGTTGCGCTGCATGTTGGCGCGGCGCAGGTCGAGGAAGCGGTACTTGAGGCGGATATCCTCGTTGGAAACGGTGCGATCGAGCTGGAAGGGAAGAACGGCCGCGCGGTTGAGCACCTTCATGCTCTCTGCTTCGACCTCAATTTCACCCGTGGGAAGGTCGGGGTTGGTGGCGTCGACCTCGTCTGTCTTGAGTCGCCCGACGACCTTGCCGGTGACGCTGATGACGGATTCGACGCGCAGGGCTTCGGCCTGCTTGGCGAGATCGGCATTATTCTCAGGGTGGAAGACGACCTGAGTTTTGCCTTCGCGGTCGCGAAGGTCGATGAAGATCACGCCGCCGTGGTCGCGAACGGTGTCCACCCAGCCGGAGAGGGTGACCGTCCGGCCGACATCGCTCAGGCGAAGCGCATTGCAGTTGTGTGTACGATAAGTGCTCATGTTGAATCTGTTGGGGGCTTTATACGAGGCCTGCCGCACGGCAGGGCGCCACAGCGGGCGCAATGATACTCCTGACAGGCTGAATGTCAAGTCTGTTTTTGTTTCACTTTGCGGCGCTTTCGGCGCCGGGGCGGCTTTCGGCATCGGCGTCGCCGGGCTCATCGTCTTCGGCCTCCTCGTCGGGGTCTTCGGGCAGGAACATGTCGAGCAGGCTTTCGAGGTCGGTGTTGTAGGTCTCGCGCGTGGCGAGGACTTTGAGCTGCAGTTCGGGATATTCGCTGCCGATGACGATGGCGTAGGTGGCGCCGATTTTGTCGGCATGTTTGAGCTGGGCGCCCATCTTGGAGGCCGAGAGGGGGATGTCGACGCGCACGCCGGCGTCGCGCAGGGCGGAGGCGAGGGCGAGCATCTCGGGGCGCTTGTCCGGGTCGGCCAGCACGCAGTAAATATCGCAGTTCTGCGGGCGGGTGGCGGCGTCGCGCAGGTCGCGCGCGGTCGGGCAGGCCTCGATGAGGTGGGCGATGACGGCGTCGCCCATGGCGAAGCCGGTGGCGGGCATGTCCACGGAGCCGTTGGAGAGGGTTGAGACGAGGCCGTTGTAGCGGCCGCCGCCGGCGACGGCGCGCAGGGTGTGCCCTTTGTCAAAGATTTCAAAGACGAGCCCCGTGTAGTAGGCGAGGCCGCGCACGACGGAGAGGTCGAGCTCGACGTAGTCCTCCAAGCCGCGGGCACGGAGTTCGTCGACGACGGCCTCGTAGCGCGGGGAGCAGCCGGCGGGCGGGTTGCCGATGAAGGCGACGAGTTCGTCGCGCGTCAGGCCGAAGGCGTCGAGCTTCTGCTGGCAGACTTCGGGGCGGTCGCGCTCGAATTTGTCCACGATGGCGAGGAAGTCGCCGGTCTTCTCTTCGGGCACGCCGTGCTCGGCGGCGTAGCGCAGCCAAACTTCGCGGTCGCTGACGCGCACGACGAAGTCGTCGGCGGTGAAGCCGAATTCGCGCATGCAGTCGATGGCCAGTGCGATCAGCTCGGCATCGGCGCCCGGGCCGTCTTCTCCGAGGATGTCGGCGTTGAACTGCACGAACTCGCGCAGGCGACCCTTCTGCGGCTTCTCGTAGCGGAAGCAGGAGCCGATTTCAAACCATTTGAGGGGTTTGGCGTACTCGCGCTGCACGCCGGCGGCAATGCGGCCGAGCGAGGCCGTGAGTTCGGGGCGCACGGTGATGTCGCGGTCGCCTTGGTCGCGGAAGCGGAAGAGTTGGGTGGGCAGTTCGCCGCCCGATTTCTTGAGGTAGAGCTCGGTCGGTTCGATGGTGGGGCCTTCCCACTCTACGAAGCCGTAGCGGTGTGCGACCTGTCGCCAGGTGTTGAAAAGATAGTTGCGGAGGGCGCATTCCTGCGGGGCGAAGTCGCGGAATCCGGGCAAGGGTTGGAAGCGTGCGTCTGCCATGGTGTTTTGTTTTCGCGCGCTATTATACTCTTCAAACGGCATTTGGCAAGTGCGGATGTGTCACATGCGGCACGCGAGTTTTTCGTTCGCATGTGCGCGAGATGCTCGGCCCGCGGATGAGGGCGGCCTACTGAGGCGGCCGATGCCCCGGGGCGAAGTCCGATACTCCATGCCGAACGATACTCTGCGTCGGGTGACGGCGGAGCGGGGGAGGACGCACCGCCGAGGGCTCCCGCGACGGAGCGCGTCCGCACATCGGCTCTCGCATTGACCGAGGGCGCGGGCTGTGTTACACTGGAGTCATGGCACGCGCGGATTACCACACGCACACACCCCTCTGCAGACATGCCGAGGGGAGCCCCGAGGAATACGTGAAGCAGGCTCTGGCTCTGGGTCTGGCCGACTACGGCATCTCCGACCACATGCCGATGCCCCACGACGAGCCCGTCCCTTTTGACAGCTGGCGCATGAAAACGGCTCAGTTGCCGCTCTACCGCGAGTGGATTGACCGCGCGCGCACAGCAGCCGCCGGCCGCGATTTGCGCGTGCTCGCCGCGCTGGAATGCGACTGGCTGCCGGGCATTGAGCCCGTCATTCGCGAGTTGCGCGCGCAGGGCGGCTGGGATTACCTGATCGGCTCGGTGCATTATCTCGGCTCGCGAGGGTCGGTGGATGATTCGCTCTATGCCCGCGAGCCACTCTCGGACTCGGTGGAGGAGGACTGGGCGCTGTACCGCGAGGCGGTGCTGAGCATGGTGCAAAGCGGTCTCTTCGATGTGGTCGGTCACATGGATTTGGTCAAGATCTGGGGTCGGCGCACGCAGGAGCTGCTGACGCTTTTCTGGGAGCCGGTTCTCGACGCCATCGAGGAGCGTGGCTTGGTGGTCGAGCTCAACACGGCGGGACGCTACAAGCCCTGCGGCACCTTTTACCCCGATGAGGATGTGCTGCGCGAGCTGCTGCGGCGGCAGATTCCCGTGGTGATTGATTCGGATGCACACGCGCCGTCGCATCTGTCGCGCGACTGGGAGGCGGCGCTGCGCCTGCTGCGCGATCTGGCGCCGCGGGGCTTGTGCGAATGCCGCTGTGCCGCGCCCGTCTCGGGCACTGAACTTCACGCCTTTCTTTCCCGCTGACTATGGATCTTTTTGAATACGCCCGCCAAGCGGCTCCCGCCGAAGAAGGCCGCGAGATGACGCACGAGGCTTACGTTGAGCTCTGCGAGCGCATCCGCCGCAACAATGAGCTCTATTACGCTCAGGCTCAGCCCGAGATTTCGGATGCCGAATACGATGCCCTCTACCGCAAGCTGGAGCACGCCGAAGATGCCCACCCCGAGTGGGTAACGCCCGATTCGCCGACGCAGCGCGTGGGCAACGACCTCACGGAGGGTTTTGCGAAGGTCAGCCATCCGCTGCCGATGCAGAGCATTGATGATATTTTTGAACACAAACCCGAGCAGGGCGAGAGCGATGCGGAGCTGACGGCGTTTTACCGCGGGCTTTGCGAGGCGATGCACGAGGCGGCTCCGCTCGCGGTGGTCGAGCCTAAAATCGATGGCTGCGCGGTGACGCTGATGTACCGCCGCGGGCGGCTTCGCTATGCGGCGACGCGCGGCGATGGCCGCACGGGTGATGATATTACGGCGAACGTGAAGACGATTGCCGCCATTCCGACCCGCCTACCCGAGGGTGCTCCCGAGGTGCTGGAGGTGCGCGGCGAGATTTTCATGCGCTCGGCAGATTTTGAGGAGCTCAATCGCCTCCGCGATGAGGAGGGTCTGCCCGCTTTCGCCAACCCGCGCAATGCGACGGCCGGCACCATCAAGCTGTTGGATGCGCGCGAGGTGGCGCGCCGCCCGCTGAGTTTTCTGGCGCACGGGCTCGGGCTCTACGAGGGCGAACCTCTGCGCACGGCGGATGACTTTGAGGCTCTGCTCCGGCGCATGGGTATTCCCGTCAACACGCCGATGATTCGCGTGCACTCGCTCGACGAACTCAGGGCAGCCGTGCGAGCCATCAATGAGCTGCGGCCGCAGCTCGGCTTCGCGACGGACGGTGCGGTCATCAAGCTGTATGATTTCGCCGCGCGCGAGGCGCTGGGCTCGACGGCCAAGGCGCCGCGATGGGCGGCGGCTTTCAAGTATCTGCCGGAGCAGAAGCCGACGCGGCTGCGCGCGATTACGGTGCAGGTGGGGCGCACGGGGGTGCTGACGCCGGTTGCGGAGCTGGAGCCGGTGCGGCTCTCGGGCACGATGGTGTCGCGGGCGACTCTGCACAATCAGGATGAGATTGAGCGCAAGGATATTCGCATCGGTGATACGCTGCTGATGGAGAAGTCCGGCGAGATTATCCCGGCGGTGGTGAAGGTGCTGACGGAGTTTCGCCCGGAGGGGGCCCTGCCCTACAGTCTGTATGAGGCCGTGGGCGGTGTCTGCCCGAGCTGCGGGGCTCCGATTTCTCAGGTGGAGGGTCAGGTGGCGTGGCGCTGCACGAGTTTCGATTGCCCGGCTCAGGCGGTGATGCGCACGACGTATTTCTGCCGCCGTGAGAATCTGGATGTGGAGGCCGTGGGCGAGACGGTGGCGGAGGCGCTGGTGCGGCGGGGGCTGGTCAGCAGCCCGATTGATTTGTTTGAGCTCGGCGAGGAGGATTTGGCGTCGCTCAATCTCGGCACGGACGAGGAGCCGAGGCGCTTCGGCGTGAAGAATGCGCGGCGCGTGCTCGCGGCGCTCGAGCGTGCTCGGCAGCTGCCGCTCTCGCGCTGGCTGGGGGCGCTGGGCATTCCGGGCGTGGGGTCGGTCACGGCGCAGGTGATCAGCCGCAGCCACCGCGATCTGGCTCAGCTGGCCGATTCTCCGCTGCTGGAGCGCCTGCTGAAGATTCAGGAGATGATTCGCGAGTTGCAGCAAATCAACCCGAACTCATCCAAAAACGCTCTCCACAGCCGCGAGGCTCGCGACGCTGCGGCCTCGCCCGAGGAGAGGCTGCGCATGGAGGCGGAGAACCGCGAGCACAAGGCGTCCATGATGCAGCGCGCGCAGCAGCTGGAGGAGGCCATCATGACGGAGGCAGGCGAGCTGGATGCGGCGCAGGGTTTCCGCGTGAGCAAGGGCTCGCAGTCGGGTTTTCAGCTGGCGCTGGAGAATCCGATCGGGCACGTGGCAACGCTTTACACGGCGAGCTTTTTCCGCTCGGAGGCCGGGCGCCGCCTGCTCGATAAGATGGGGGCTCTCGGCATCTGCCCGGTCTCGGATTCCTACGGTGCGGGAAAGGCGGCCGGGCCCTTGGAGGGCATGTCGGTGGCCATCACCGGCACGCTGAGTCGGCCTCGGGCGGTTTTTGCAAAGATGATCGCCGATGCGGGCGGCAAGGCGGCGTCCGCCATCACCAAAAACACGAATTATCTGCTGACGGGAGAGGGCGGCGGCTCCAAGCGGGAGAAGGCCGCCAAGCTGGGGGTGCCGACGCTGACGGAGGCGGAGTTTCTGCGTCTGCTGGAAGCCGAGCCGTCGCCTGCCGAAGAGTCCGCCGCCGAACAGCAGACCAACACGGAGAAGCCCGAGGAGCCATGAACGGACGCGCCCTGATTTACGGCACGATTGCCATCGACACTTTGTTGACGCCGACGGGGAGCGCGCATGCGGTGCTCGGCGGCTCGGGTCCCTATGCGGCTCTGGCGGCTCGCTTGGTGACGGATCGCTGCGATCTCATCGGCGTGGTGGGCGATGATTACCCTCCGGCTTTTCGCGAGCAGATGGAGGCCTGCGGGGTGAGCTACCGCTATGTGGAGCAGATCGCCGGCCGCACCTTTGCGTGGACGGGGCAGTACGAGCGGGATATGAACCATCGCCGCAGTCTCTCAACGCTGGAGGGGGTGCAGGAGGTCTGGCAGTTGCAGCTGCCGCCGGAGCTGCGCTCGCCCTCGGTGGCGGTGGCCTGCAATGTGACGCCGCGCCTGCAAACGCGGATGATGGAGCAATGCGAGCGCAGCGCTTTCTCCATGGCGGATTTCATGGAGTCGTGGATTTTGCGGGAGCGAGACTACGTGAACGGTCTGCTGGCGCGGGTGGATCTCGCGCTGATGAACGACAGTGAGGTCTGCTGCTTTGCCGGCACGGGCGACGTGCTCAAGGCCGGGCAATGCCTGCTGGAGGCGGGGCCGCGCTACGCCATCGTCAAGCACGGCAGTGCGGGCTCAACGCTGCTGTATCGCGGGGCCTCCGGCGAGCCGGAATTCTTCCGCCTGCCGGCTTGGCCACTGCTGCATGCGGAAGACCCCACCGGCGCGGGGGACGCTTACATGGGGGCTCTCGCGGGCTCTCTGACGCTCTGCGCTTGCCCCGAAAACCCGAGACCGGAGGATCTGAAGCGCGGCATGGCCGTCGCGACGGTGGTGGCTGCCGCTGTTTGCGAGCGCTTCGGCGCGGAGTCTCTGATGGCTCTCACGCCCGAGATTATGCAGGAGCGTCTGCGACGCTTTCGCGCCATGACTCAGTGGTTGCTCTGAGCGGATGCGCTCTCTCGCTTTCCCTCCCCGCCCGCACGCCGCGCGGCGGGAGTGGGGCGCGTGTTGCGGAGGCGGCGCAGGTGCAGAGTTTGCCGCAGTTGCAGGAGCTCCTCAGCGCAGTTCCCAGCGCCGCTCCGCGCCTTCCGATGAACGCGTCATCGCGAGGCCGCGCCGTCAGGGAAGCAGCCCTCCGGCGGATGCGCAAGCGGGCAAGCGGGCAACGGGGCAAGCGGGCAACAGGGCAACAGGGCAACAGGGCAACAGGGCACCTCGGCAAAGAGGAGCCTCCAAAAAGCAGAGAGGAGTAGAGAGGAGAGAAGAGCGGAGCGGAGAGGAGAGGCAAGAGCAGCCGCGCGGGTCACTCCGCCTCGTCGGCATCGGAACGAAGGGGCACGCGCCCCGCACCGGGCGTGCGCGGAGCATCCGGTGCATGATCCGCAGCGGAGCCGAAGGTAGGCAGGGAGGGGACCTGCGGAGCGCCCGGCGCGTTGGTCTGCGACAGGGCATAGCTCTCGGGAAGCGGGGGAACGCGCAGCGGCACGCCCTCACCCGCCGACGGTCGCGACGGCACAAGCGGGGCGGCAAAGGCATCCGGCCGGGGTTGAGATTCGGAAATCCGGAAGACCGCCCCCGAATCGGGCAGGGCGGAAATCGTCGGCGCCGACGGCACGACGGGAGCGCCCTCATCCTCATCGTCAGACCCAAAGGAAATTCGACTCAGGTCGCCCGCACCCGCACTCAGCGGCACCGTGCGGGCGGTAACGGCTCCGGCATCGAGGGATACGGAGACCATCTGATCCGAGGCCTGCCGCTCTCCGCCCGGCAACGGAGCATCGGGTCGCACGGTGTTGCCGCTCATCGCCAGCATCAGCCGCTCGCGGCGCTCCCCGGCGCGTCGAAAAACGTTATCTCTGTGTTTGGAGAGGGCCAGTGATGAAATGAGGAAGATCACGCAGAGCGCCAGCATGACGCAGGCACTCCACAGCATATCGGCTCCCAGCCCCAGAGGAATGGCAATCGCCGTCAGAAAGGCCATCATGCAGCTGAAAAAGACATAGCGCGGCATGCGATACTCAACACCGTAAAAAACGATGCAGGCGGCATAACCGAACATGACGGCCACCCCGGCCACGGGTATATTGCGCTCCAGCAGCAGCAGCGCCAGCGGCAGCGAGCAGACGGTCGCGCCGTAATACAGCAGGAAGGAGTATGTGAAGATGCTGTGATGACGTCTCCGCGAACGCATGCAGTGCACCAGCAGCTGAAAGCCCATCGGTATCATCCAGACGAGCATCATGCAGACCCACTGCAGCGCATCGGTGTCACCCTGAAGGCTGGCGGGGCGAAGATACTGCGGGTAGAGCAACATGCCCTGGTAGGCAAACATGTACAGGAAGGAGCTGATGGAGCCGAGCACCGAGAAGGTGGCGTAGCCTCGGCGCAGGGTGACGTCGCACCAGTTGCCCACGGCCGCCCACATCATCAGCACACTCAAAATCCCCGTCCAGAGCATCGCCCAATCGCTGCTCTGGTTGCTGTTTCTGACGTGCATCCACAGAAGCGCCATCTCGACTAGGCAAGAGACGGCCAACACCGTCACCGTCGAGCGCGCCGGCAACAACACCGGAACGAGAATCGCGCCGCCCAGAAAAACAAGCCCCAGCAGCCAAGGCGGCAGGCCCGGCAAAAGCTCGGAGAGCCCCAGAACAATCAGCAGCCAGCTGAAACTCAGAAACAAGCCCAGCACCTCGCGCGA
This sequence comes from Candidatus Parakkermansia intestinigallinarum, assembly GCF_944389695.1. Classification (NCBI taxonomy): domain Bacteria; kingdom Pseudomonadati; phylum Verrucomicrobiota; class Verrucomicrobiia; order Verrucomicrobiales; family Akkermansiaceae; genus Candidatus Parakkermansia; species Candidatus Parakkermansia intestinigallinarum. The sequence goes on along the minus strand of NZ_CALXNG010000012.1, from coordinate 15,031 downwards.
CGACCAGCCGAAACGCGCCGAGACGGCATAGCCCAGCCAAATGAGCACCATGAGCCCGCCCAGACTGAGCACGCGCAACAAGCTGCCGAGCACATCCCAATAATACATCAGGATGAGGCCGAAACCCGCCACGCCCATGAGCAGCGCCATGCCGCCCAGCACCCACACGAGCACCGTGGCCGAATCATCCGCACGCAAGCCCTGCCTCGCGAGACGCTCCCTCTCGACGCTCTCAGGGGTCAGCAACTGGGTATCATGCCAGCCCATGGATATCAGCCCTCATGCTGAGCGGCGAGGCAAGCCCGGTCGTTCAGCGGCGGCGCCTCGACGCCATGCGGCGAGAAGATTTCTTTCGGGACTTGGACGCCTTGGCCACGGCTCGGCTCGGAACCGCCTTGGGCACGGGCGTGCGAGCCATCTCCAAAGCCGCCAGATAGGCCTTTCGCTGATCGGCCCGTGAGAAGTTTGCAGCCTGTTGATCTCGGAAGGCCGCTCGGTAATAGGGGTCCACCTGACTCAGTCGGGTAACCGCATCGGGAGGGATGCGATACGATCCCCCCCTGGCAGGACGCATCACGCCCTGCTGACAGCTGCAGAGACAAAGCCCCGCAAGCGCGAGAATACTCATTCCGAAGGTCGCATTCATGATTCGATCAGTATGCTACGGCGTCAAAAGCCTGGGTTGGCAGACTCAGAATCGAACGAATCGTCTGGCCGATCGTGCCGCATGAATTGAGAGAAAGGCAGCAGGCCGACGCGAGCACGAGTAGCGCGATGCGCCTTGTGCTCCGGGCTCCTGCGGCGGCTTTCTGTTCGGGTGAAGACGGGCGATCCATGGAGTTTCTGAACACTGCGAGCGTATTTTATCAATTCTTTTTTCTGAACTCAACAAAAAAATGTTCAAAACCCGAATTTTGAGCGTCTGAACGATTCTGCGGAGTCTGCGAGCCGCATTTTGCGCGGCTCGCCCTGCTTCCGGCTACTCTCGGCAGCGGGGCTCGGCGAGCGAAAGGCTCAGCGGCCTCGGCGGTCGCGACGGTCTCTCCGAGGGCGATCTCCATCCCTGTCATTGCGCCCGCGGTTGCGCTTGACTTCGATGGGCTCGGCCTCCCAGATGCGGCTGTCCGGGTCGTAGGGCGGATCGACTTTGGCGATGAAGCCCCCTTCTTCGCAGGGGAACTTGATTTTGGCGTAGGCCTCTTCCATGTTCGGTTCGACGAAGGCGGTGCGGAAGAGCTGGAAGATCGGAACGCCGTCGGCGTCGAGCTTGCGCGGAGCGCCCTCTTCGTCGATCAACAGACAAAAGCCGAAGGCGCCGCCGCCGATTTCCGAGACAAGAACCTGCATCTCATACCACTCGCCTTCCTTGACCTCAAAATACTCGCCGGCGCGGAAACCGCCGAACATCATGTTCCAGCTGCCGCAGCTGCGGTACTCGTAAAACTCGTGCGCGGCGATGTAGTCCTCTTCAACATTCGCGTTCCACGCACCCGTCTCAAGCGAATGGAAGCCGCACTGCAAGACATTTTTGCCGTTGAAACGCACCCCCATCACCGAGTCACCGATGCCGACAAAGCGAAAACGCCCGGTTTTCGGAGCCTTGACACGCGCCGAATAGACAGCCACCCAGCGGCTCGGCTCCAGCCCCATGCTGCCGTCCGGATCGTAGGCGTTGGACGCCTCCTTATCCAAGCTCAGAGGCATGTAAAAACAGGCGGCATAGAGATTGACCGACGACTCGTAATAATTGCGGAAGAGATTCGTATCCCAGTTCCCGTTGTAGAAGCGGCTCATCAGCTCCATGACGCCCAAATTGGCTATCGGATCCTTGAGCTCGGAATCCGCCTTGAGACGAGTCTTTTTGAGATCCCAGAAGCGGCCGCAGAACGAACTTCCCCCGCTCTCGCGATCACCCATGCCCGCGCTGCCGCCGGAAAGCCCGTCTCCGATGCCCGAGCCGATGCCGTTGCCGATGCCTCCGAGCCCGAAGTCACCGTCCAGTCCGTCTTCCGTCCCGAGAAGCGACCCGCTAATGGCATCCGTGTTGACGGATGCCGCCGCCATCAGCGAGGTGTTGTCCAGAGCCACCATCACCGAAGTGGCGGAAACGGGCGGAGCTCCGCCCGAGAGATCCTTCTGCATGGGCACGTAGTCGTCGGGTCTGTCGGGCGGCGGCGGGTTGTACGTCACGAAGGACGACGGCGCTTCTCGGCTGATCAACACGGAGATTTGGTACAGAATGACGGCGCTGAGCACGAGAGTCAGCAGCACGACCGCTACCGAAACAAAACGGCTGCGACGGCGCTCAGACTCTATCGTCCGAATCGTCGCATCCGACATCTTGGCACTTCTGGGCATGGCGTCAGAAAAAAACGGCTCGCGGTGTTATCAGAAGAGATCGACGATGTAGAAATGCTCAAAGACCGGGACTTCCCGTCCGTCAGCGCCCGGACGCGTGGCTCGCGTGCTGACGCTGACGGCGTAGATGTTCGGCTCTCCCGGAACAAACTCCGGCAAGACCGGCTCAAAATCCACGCCGCGATCCGTACCGTTGACGGAGCGAACCTCAACGGGCACGGCATCCTCCGGCATCTTGTCCGGATCGAGCGGAGCCGTCGGGCGCTCGGCGAGCTTCCAGACGCGAACCTTTGCCGTATGCAGAGAAACGCCCAAATGCCCGTCGGTGTAGAGGCTCCAAATGCGGCCTTGCAGATATTGGGCGGGGAAGAAGCCCTCGCCCGGCATGGTCCAAGCTTTGCGAACGGGGGCCGGCCCGGCCTCGACGCAGGCGGCAACGCAGTGCTCCGCAGACGTGACGGGCCCGCGAGCCACGCCGATAGCCTTCAATCCCGGCACCATGTAACCGCCGCGAAAAGCGCACTGCTCGGACTTCGGCACGGCGACATCGGAAAACGAGGCGTTGAAAGCCTCCACCGTCTCATCCCCGGGGGAGCAGAGAATGATGTTGCATTGATGCTTCATCTGCAGCGAGCCGTCGGCCCTGCCCTGCGCAGAGGCATCGGCGATGAAAGCCTCCGCCCGCTGCGTCAGCGCGTCATCGGGTTTCACGTCCGCGCTCAGCCCGCAGAGGTAGCGGTAGGCGTTGACAAGATTGCAGCAGCCGACGACTTCCGCGCCGACACCCTGCCCGGCTGCGGCCCCGTCCAGAATGCGATCGAGGCTCTCTTTGATATCGCGACGGCTGCGCGGGTAATACTCCTTGCAGAGATCAGCGGCCTCCTCCGCAGGCACGGCACCGATGCGACCGCCGACTTTGCCGGCTTCCGCACGGCCGGGCGCAGCGGGCCGACTGCCGCGGGGCGCAGCACCGGCATCCCGGCTGCGGCTCTTGCTGCGGCTCGTGTCGCTCTTCCTTGCACCGCCGGAAGCGGCGTCATCGCCCGAACCGTTGCGATACAGAAGAGGACCCGACCCGTCGTCGGGCGATGCGCCCTTAGCGTAATCGCTGGCAAGGGGGTCTTCAATCGAGCCGCCGCCCGACGGCTCAGCGTCGTCACTGCGTTTCGCCTTGCGTTTCGCCTTGCGTTTCTTCTTGCCGGCCTTTTTCTTCGCCGATGACTTCTTCCCTGCCGCGCTCTTCACGGAGCTGCCCGTCGACGTCTCAACCCGGCTCTCCAGCGCGTAGGCATCCGTCGAACCGAACAGAAAAGCAGCAAGAGGCGCAGCCAGCAAAAACGACCATTTCATTACAAAGCAGCATACCTGTACGTTCAGGCCGTGTCAAGGGAGAAATACGGGCGGGAGCTTTTTGCCGCCATTCCTCTCGCCTTTTGCCCTTGCAGCGTATAAAATGGGGGCATGAGCGACACCGAGCCCCTTGCAGACAACCGCTTGCCACCTCAGGATGAACGGCATCCGCTCATCGAAGCTCTGCGGCGACACGCGCGCAGACGCCCCGAGCAGGCAGCCTGCTGCGCCGAGATGACGGCCTTTATCCTCAGCTCGCGGGACTGCTTCCGCCGCACGCATGCGCTCGGGCATCTGACGGGATCCGCTTGGCTGCTGTCACCGGAGGGCGATGCCGCGCTGCTGACGCTGCACCGCAAGCTCAAGCGCTGGCTTCAGCCGGGCGGACACGCCGACGGCGATGCCGACCTGCTGCGCGTGGCTCTCCGCGAGGCAGAGGAAGAAAGCGGCATCGTCGGCATTCAACCCCTGAGTACCGACATTTTCGACGTCGACATCCACCTGATACCGGCGCGCCCGGGCGAACCCGAGCACCGCCACTACGACGTGCGCTACCTGCTTCGGGCTCCGCACCGACGTTTTGTGTGCTCCGCTGAGTCTGAGGCCCTCGCTTGGCTCCCGATCGCCCGGCTCGCCTCCCCCCAAGCGGACGTCGACCCCTCCGTCGCCCGCATGGCTCGGCTGACGCAGAGCCTGCACGGCTGACGCCCCGCCGCGCAGAGCCGCGCCGCCGCGCAGAGCCGCGTCGCCGCGCAGCCGACGCATCAAACAGTTTGACGCATTCCGTGCTTGACGAATGAGGCCGTATGCGCGAATATAGTCACGTGAAAATTTCAACGACCGCCTGCCTCTTGGCCATCGGTGCAACGGTGGCGCTCACCGCCGCCTGCAAGCGAGACAGCGGAGCCGACGAGCAGCTCCGGGTCCTCAATGACAAGCTCAGAGCCGAAAATGCACGCATGGAGGAGGAGATCAGCAAGACGGATGAAAGCATGCCCGATCTCAGCGAGGAGATTGAATCGCGACGCCGAGAAATCGTCCGGCTCAATGAGTCCCTGCTCCGGCAGCTGGAGGACGTCAAAGCCGCCGAAATGAAGCTCGAAGAATTCCGCAACCGCCTCACGGAATTTCGCCATCGCTTCCGCCTCATGCAGGATGAAGTAGCCGGCCCGACCTCTCTGCAGGCGGCCGATCCTCAAACGGAGCCCGACAGTCAAACCCAGGAACCCCTTGCTCAGCCATGAGTCCCGAACCCGATAAACAGCCGACGGCAACACCCCGACCGACCGTCGATCAACCCGCTGCCCCCAAGGCCGCAACGCCGACCGAGCCCAAGGCGGCAGCAGGCACCGCAGCCCCTGCCCCTGCCTCTGCCTCTTCATCGGCTGCACCCGCTCCGGCAGCGACGGCCGAGCCGACCGCTCCGGCAGCCCCTGCCCCGCAGACCGCTGCCGCACAGCCCCCTGCCGCAGCGCCCAAATCGTCGAGCTTCGCAGCGGTGGTGATCGACACGCTGCTCGTGCTGGTGCTGCTCGGCGCCATGGGGGGCGGCGGTTGGTTTGTGTATCAAGAGATGCAGCAATATCGCATTCCCAGCCCCATCGAGCAGGAGCTGGCGGAAAACAAGCGCCTCAAGGCCAGGCATGACGAACTCCAGCCCCTCTCCTACTTGGCCGAAACCCGCCTGCAACAGCGGCAGGCCATCGAGCAGCGCGACAAAGAGATACAGGAACTGCGCAGCCGCTTGGCCGAAGGCGAACAACACCTCAAGGATCTGCACAACAAAACCTTGGGCGTGCAGCACGAAATTCGTCAGGCCGATAAAAGCGCCCGCGAGGTCGCGCGCGGTCTGATGCCCGGCTTGTCCATCGGCGACGTCACCACCCAGTCGGGCAAGCGCTTCCCGAACGCCGTCATCTACCGCGTCGAAGGCTCGGGCAAATCCGCCAAGCTCGTCTTGCGTTCGACCGGCGAATTGAGTCAGGCGACCTTCCCCGTGAGGTCTCTGGTGCAGGACACGCTGCCCGACATCGTCCTCTACGCCTTCGGCTTCAAGGATCTCGTCAGCACCGACGACTTCATCAAAGCCGAGGGTGAAGCCGAGCAACAGCAACCCGCCGCTGACCAAAAGAAAAAAAAGCGCACGCAGGCAGCTCGCCCCGCACGCCGCGGTCGCATCATCGTAGACGGCAAGGAATATGTGCCCGACAGCGGCTCGCCCGTGGTGGACACCGCCGCCAACCGCAATGACGGCACGGCTCCCCTTCCCGCCGCACCCGCCGCCATCGACGACGGATGGGATGCCCCCACGGGGGACATCCCGCTCTGAGCCTCGGCGCTTCCTCGCTGAGCCGCACAGCGCTTTTAGCGACTCGCACAGCGCTTTTAGCGACTTTTTCCCCATCCCCCCCGACAACGGCAGAGCCGCCCTCCCGCGCAAGAGAGGGCGGCTCTGCCGTTGACCGCCCAAGCGAGACAAGCCGCGCGCGCAGCCGCACCGAGACCACTCAGTCCCCGCCGGAAGCTCGGCGACGCGATCCCCGGCCCATCAGCAATTTGAGCAGCACCAGCAGCAGCACAAGACCGCCCAGCGCCAGCACAGCGTAGCTTCTCACCAGCTCCGCGAAGCGGGAGCGCTCGGCCGCCGCCGCCTCCTCCGCCTCGGTATCGGACAAGCGCGACACCGACGCCCCGCGCGAAGCCGCACCGGCCTCAGGCACAGGCGACGCCGCCAAGCGCTCGCCCCCGCACTGCAGCGCCGCATCAAACATCTCGCGCAGCTGAGACTCGCGAATCTGCTCACCCAACAAACAGCCCGCCTCCGTGAAAAGAGCCGGAGCCTTGTGCCGACGCCCGGCCTCCACCCCGAAGCGGTGGCAGAGCACATCGTTGCGCAGATAGCCCTCGCGCGACTCAATGGAGTAATCCACAAGCTCAAGACCGGGGTAAAACTCCCGCAGCTGCTCCAGCAGGCGCGACGCTCGCTCGCAGTCCCCGCAGTGCTCCTTGTGGAAAAACTCCACACGCAGCGGACGGCTCCGATCAATCGGATGATACCCGGCACCCTCCGCAGCACCGTCTGACGCCGCCTCCCCTTCCGGCGCAGCGTCAGCCGCAGGCGTAACCGCCGCCGAGCCCTGCGCCACGCCCTGCGCCGAGCCGGAAGACGAGCCCTGCGACACGGCGCCCGGCACACCCGGCGGCGTCCCCGAAGCAACACCCGCCGCACCCGCCGCACCCGGCGCCGCAGCAGCGCCGGAAGCAGACCCATCCGCCTCACTCGGCAGCAAACTGAAACGCGGCCGGAGCGTCGTCTGCTTGAACGTACGATTCTCCGCCTTCCCGATGAGATCCGTCACCGCATTGTTCACGCCCCAGCTCTCACCCGCCAGAGCGCGCAACAGCAGCAACGTCGGAGCCAAACGCTCGTCAATGCTGTTCACATTCCCCTTCAACACGAAAACCTCCGGCACACTCGCGCGGTACCGAGCCCAGCGGCGCCAGACCCCGTTGAGCGTCTCAGCAATCAACTCGCGCTCCGCATCATCCGCCGGGCGCTCCAGCCAACCCTGCAACAAAAGGTTGAAACGCTCCGCATCACAGCTGCCCGTGCGGTAAAGCATCGAAGCGCAGGCCAGCGTCGCCACAAAGGGATCCGCATCCTGCTGCAAAGCCTCAACGCGCTGCAAAAGCCCCTCAGGACACTCCATTGCACGCTGCAGCAAATCATTATTCAGCGCCGGAGCACTGAACACCGCCACCGCCCGCTCCCCCGCTCCGCCCGCCGGCAGCCGGAACACCCAATGATTGACAGGCAAAAGAGAACTCGCCGTCAACGCACGCATCGCCAAACTGCCGTCAGCGTGCCCCTCAAGCCAGCCTGACACCTCCTCGGGCCTCTGAGGCGGCGCCGCAAAACAGCTCAGCAACCCGCGCATCTCCGGCGCAGCCTCCTGCACCACCCGGCGGGCAGCCGCCAGCACATCCTCATTCTTGCAGCAAACCAAAGCCAGCAACGCCGCCTCTGCCCGGCGACGCGGCGCCGACGACTCATCGAGCGCCCGCAACAGCACCGCCTCACACCACGCCGGAATCCGCCCGCCGAGACTGTTGGCAAGCTTCTTGACAATACCATCGTACCAAATCACATCAGGCAGCGGCTCCCGCGCCAGCGCCTCCACCCCGGCCCGACTGCTCGCAATCGCATCAAAAATACGCGAACACCCGCGACCGCCGGAATGCTCCGCAAGCTTCAGCAAAGCACTCGGCGACAAATACGCCAGCTGCTCCGGGCGCGCCGTCACAACCGCATCCAGCGTCTCCGCATCAAGCCCGAGCGCCACCCTCTCAAACACCTCCCCGGCCAGCAAATCATCGCAGCAAACCAGCGCGAGATAACTCAGCGCAGCAAGCTGAGCATCCTGCTGCTGCAGCGCATGCGCCTCCAGCCAATCACACAGCGCGGAAGACGCCACCCCATCGCTGAAACCCGCACTCCCCCCCCTCTCTCGAGCCTCCCAGAACGAACGCAGCAAACCCGCACGCTCATCGCGCGTCGTCGTCGGCGCATCGAGCCAAGCAACAAGACGGTCGCACCAAGCCTCCGACCGCGTCGCCAAATCAACACCAAACCAGAGAATAAGACGCCGTTGCACCGCCGGATCCTCCGACTCCAGCAAAACATCGCGCAACGCACCAATCGAACTCCCCTCCGGCGCCCGAGAAAAAATACGCCGATACTCACCATCCAAACGCGCCAACAAATCCACCTGCTCGGCACTGAAGCCCCGCACCACAGCCTTCATCCCCTCCGGCACCTCAAAAGGCGGCAGCGGCGCCGCAAACAAACAAGCCACCAGCGGCGCACACTCCGGCCGACCCTGAGCCAGCCGCAGCATCGCCTCCGAGCGAGACCCCTCCATCAGCGAATGCTCAACAATCACCCGAAACGCATTCTGGCGCACCGTCTCACTCTCATCCGCCAGAGCCGCAAACAAAATATCGCGCATCTCGGGACTCTCCGCCTCCGGCGCACGCTTATTGTACGTACTGAGCAAATTAATCAGAGCGGCACGCACACGCCACTCAGGGCGCTCCCACAGGCGGCGCACCTGCTCCACACTCAACGCATCACGCTCATCACAAAAACGGAAAAGCTCCCCCTCACCCAAAAGCTCCTTGCGCTGCTCCTCATAAGCCGGCCCCAAATCGCGCAGCGCCTCGAGCGCAGAAACCACCACATCCTCATCCTCAAGCATCGCGCAATGATTCAGAAAATGCACCACCGCCACCACCGGCAGCGCATCGGGCGCATGAGCCGCTGCAATCTGCAAAATATTGCGCTCCGACTCCCGCATCAACTGCGGCATCAAATAAGCATAGCCCCGCGACATCCCCAGCTGCAGCATAATATCCACCGCCGTCTCACGAATCAACGAATCAGAACTCTCCGCAAAACAAGACACCACCGGCAGCGTCACATTGCCCGTTGCCCGCAAACACTCAAGCCCCTCAATCACATCAGCCCGCACATGCGAAACCAAAAGAGACGCCACGCGCGGCGCATCCTCCGGCATCCAAATCCCCAGCTGAACCCGGAACTGAGCCAAGCGCAAATTATCATACTCGCGCTCCGGCATCTGCGGATGGCGGCGAATCTCACGCTCAATCGCCTGCACAAAAGGATCACAGAAACGCTCGAAACGCAAACAAACAAGCCGCAGCGTATCCGCATCCGCATCGCGCAGCATCGCCATCGCATCGCGCAACTGCTGCTCATCGGGATGAGACAGCGGCACACCCAACATCCTCTCAGCCGCCGCCCACTCATCCAACTCGCGGCGCACCGACTCCGGCACCTGCGACGGCTCAAGCCAAGGATCAAGCCCGAAATCGCGCCCCGTCATATTCTCCAGCAAATCCAGAGCAGCCGACCGCACACGCACATCATCACTCCGCAAAAAGCCCAGCAACACCGCCCTCTCACATAAAACAGGCTGGCGCTCCCACTCCGCAATCCGCCCCAGCGGATCAAGCTCATCAGCCTGCAAAGACAAAGCCAACAAAGAGAGAACACCCAGAGAACCCAGCGCAGCATTCATCCCTCCCATTACACACGAAACCCACCCGCAAAGCAAGGCTAAAATAAGACTGCACACAGCGAGAACCCCGCCCGGCCGCACCAACCTCACCAACCACGCCAACCTCACCAACCACGCCAACCACGCCAACCGCACCGACACGCCAACCGCACCGACACGCCAACGCATCAGCCCACCGCCATCGCCCGAACACACCGCCGCCTCCGGCCATCACCCCTCAGCAAGCCGCCCCCTGCTCCCCCTCATCAGCCACCAAAGCCCTCAGCGCCGCATGCTCAGGCGCACGCAACTCAGGATCCGCCTCAAGAATCGCCCGAGCATCGCGATTAGCCCGCGCAATCAAACGCATATCCGTCAACCACTCCGCAAACCGCACCGCCCCCAACCCACTCTGCGCCGTCCCCAGCACATCACCCGGACCACGCAAACGGAAATCCGCCTCCGCAATCTCAAAACCATTCAGCGTCCGGCAGAGCACCTCAAGCTTCTCGCGCCCGGGCTCCCCCGGCTTCGCACGCGACAGCAAAATACAATAACCCTTGTGCGAACCGCGCCCAATGCGCCCCCGCAACTGATGCAACTGCGACAGCCCGAAACTATCCGCATCATTAATCAGCATCAGCGTCGCATTCGGCACATCAACCCCCACCTCAACCACCGTCGTCGCCACCAAAATCTGCACCTCCCCCTCGCGGAACGCCCCCATCACCGCCTCCTTCTCATCAGCAGACAAACGCCCGTGCAACAACCCCACCGACGCCTCCGGAAACACCCCCTGCCAGCGCTCCAACTCCGCCGTCGCCGAACTCTGCGACCGCCCGCTCCCCTCCTCAATCAGCGGCGACACAATATACACCTGCCGCCCCGCCGCCAACTCCGAACGCATAAAAGCCACAATACGCTTCATGCGATCCGGGTGGCGCAACGCCGTCACCACCTCCCCTCGATCAGCCGGCAACTCATCAATCACCGACACATCCAAATCCCCGTAAAGCGTCAACGTCAGCGTACGCGGAATCGGCGTCGCCGTCATCACCAACACATCCGGATTCTCCCCGCAACTAATAAACCTCTCACGCTGCTCCACCCCGAACTTATGCTGCTCATCAATCACCGCCAACCCGAGACCCCTCGGCCGGCTCCTCTTGTAAAGCAACGCATGCGTCCCCACAACCAAACGCGGCTGCGAATCCGCCTCATTCGGATCATCAAACACAAGCCCCGAATCATCACAGCGATCCCCCGTACGCAAAGACAAACGCACATCCGACCCCTCCAGCAAACGGCAAAAATTCCTGTAATGCTGCTCCGCCAAAATCTGCGTCGGTGCCAGCAAAGCCGCAGACTTCCCCGCCTCAACCGCCAGCAACATCGCGCACAAAGCCACCAGCGTCTTACCACTCCCCACATCACCCTGCAGCAAACGATTCATCGGCACCGGGCGCTCCATATCCGCCCGAATCTCCGCCAGACAGCGCAACTGCGCCCCCGTCATACGAAACGGCAAACGCCCCTGCAACTCCTGCACATACCCATCCCCCACCGCCGTCACCTGCCCCGGCTTACCGCGCAAACGCAAGCGGCGCCAAGCCACCCGAAACTGACTCGCGAAACACTCCTGAAGAGCAAAACGCAAACGCGCCTTGCGCGCATCCTCAAGCTCAGCCGGAAAATGCAAATCCCGCAGCGCCGACACAAAACGATAAGACGGCGCCACATCAAACCCCGGCGGCGGCTCATCCGGCGGCAACTCAGCCAGCAAACCATAAACCAGCGAACGAAAAGCCCGAACCGACACCCCCTGCACCCCCCGATAAATCGGCACAATACGCCCCGTATGCACCCCGGCAAACACAGCCTCTTCCCCGCCGCAACCCGCACCCTCAACACCCCCCGCCGCAGACTCCCCCCCTGCATCATCCCCCAAAGCCAGCGCCGCCAAACGACGCCCCGTATCCTCATCCTCCAGAACCTCAAAATCCGGATTCACCATCGACAAACGCCCCGCATAACACCTCACCCGCCCATACACACTCAAATTCATCCCCACCGCCAGCAACTTCGCCACATACGGCATATTGAACCAGCGCAGCAAAAGACGCGCCCCGTGCGGATCACCCACCCCCCCTGCCGAAACCTCAAAATAACGCTTGTACGAAAATCGCCACCCCGCCGCATAAACATGCACCCGCAAACACGCCGTCTCCCCATCCACCAGCGCCGCAATCGCCCCCCCGCTGCGGCGATCCTCATAACGCCGCGGCACCCGCAGCAGCACATCCCCCACACAGCGCATCCCCGCAGCCGTCAGAGCCTGAAGCTCACGCCCCGACACCCCCGGCGCAGAAGCCAGCTCATCACCCAAATGCAGCATGCAACAACCCTACACCCCTCCCCCGGCACTCAACGGAACGACCGGCCCTGATTCAGGCAGCGGTAATAATAATCAACACGCGAATGGAACCAAGCCCACTTCAACCCCGGGCGACCATTCGTCAACAACGGAGCCGGGCAATTCTTCCCCGTCCAGTGATAATGAGGCACCACCTTGCGGAGACGAATCTTATAGCGCGTCATCAGCATCGCCGTCAACTGCGCCGTCTTCTCCCAAACACTAAAATGATTCTGCCCCTTATTCTCCGTCTCGCACATCTCAATACCGATCGAATGATTATTACCCGCCGCATTACCCGCATGCCAAGCCGTCTCATTCAGCGGCAAATTCTGCACCGCCATAAACTGATCGACCGTAAAATGCCAACTGCGATTCGTAAACGCCCCATTGCACAAAGCCTTCGAATGCTGCATCCCCGTCGACGTCGGCGAATGATTCGCCGTACTGTGAATCGTAATAAAAGTCGGATTCATACGCTTCGCCTTGCGGCGCTGCAGCGCATTCGACGGAACAATACGCGTATAAATCCTAACACACTTAGCCATCTGCACCATCGTACGCGGCACAATCGGCCTCGGATCAGGCTTAAACTTAACCACCCGCGGCGTACGCAAATACGTATTAGAAGACTGCTGCTGGCAGCCCAATAACCCCGCAACCATCACCGGCACCAAAACAGCGAAAAAAGAAACACCGCGACCCATGCGGCTATTCTGCCACTCCCGCGCCCCCTTGGCAAGCCCGAAAATCCCCTCACCCCCACCAAGCGCGTCATTCCCCACCAAGCGCATCATCCACCACCAACCACACACCACACACCACACACCACACACCACCCCTCCGCCACAACACCGCCATTCTCGCCCCGACACAAGCCCCGCCCCCACAAAAAACCCCTCCGTCGGCCGAAACCAAGCGGAGGGGAAAAGCAACAACACCGTGCGCGCGGCAGGAGAAACACCGTCTCCCCCGCCGCAGCAACAGCGCCAAACCTCAGGGCATCGGGAACGACTTATTAAAAGCCGAAACCTCAGCACGCAACTCATCATAAGCACCGGGAGTCTCGCACACCTTCTGAGCCGCCAGAATCGCGAGACAGCGACCGATGAAATCCGCCACACGGCGCACATCATCCTCCTTCATCCCGCGCGTCGTCACCGCAGGCGTACCGATACGGATACCCGACGGCGTCGCCGTCGTCCCCTTATCATAAGGAATCGCATTCTTATTCACCGTAATACCCACCTTATCCAGAGCCACCTGCGCCTCAGCCCCATTAAGCCCCTTACTGCTCAAATCAACCAAGAAACAGTGATTATCCGTACCGCCGGCCACAATACGGAAACCCAACTCCTGAAGACGCCGGCACATCGCCTTCGCATTCTTCACAATCTGCTTCGCATACTCCTTAAACTCCGGCTTCAGCGCCTCACCGAGACAAGCAGCCTTAGCAGCAATCACATGCATCAGCGGCCCACCCTGAAGACCGGGGAACGTCGCCGCATTCAACTTCTTACCCCACTGCTCCTTGCACATCACAAGACCACCGCGCGGCCCGCGCAAACTCTTGTGAGTCGTCGTCGAAACAAAATCCGCATAAGGAACCGGCGAAGGATGCACCCCCGCCGCCACCAAACCGGCAATATGAGCCATATCCACAAACATAATAGCCCCAACCTCATCACAAATCTGACGAATACGGGCAAAATCAATCGTACGCGAATAAGCCGAAGCACCCGCGAGAATCAGCGCAGGCTTCAACTCCTTAGCCCGAGCCTCCAGCGCATCATAATCAATACACTCCGTCTTCTCATCCACCCCGTAATGCTCCACCTTGTAAAGCTTACCCGAGAAATTCGCGAAGAAACCGTGAGACAAATGCCCACCGTGAGAAAGATCCATCGACAAAATCGTATCACCCGGCTTCAAGCAAGCGAAATAAACCGACATATTCGCCTGCGAACCCGAATGACTCTGCACATTTGCGCAATCGCATCCGAACAAAGCCTTAGCGCGATCAATCGCCAACTGCTCCACCTTATCCACCACCTCGCAACCACCGTACCAACGCTTACCGGGATAACCCTCAGCATACTTATTCGTCAGCACACTCCCCTGAGCCTCCATCACCGCCGGCGACGCGAAATTCTCAGAAGCAATCAACTCAATATTATTATTCTGGCGTTGGCGCTCCTCCTCAATATACCCTGCCAACTCCGGGTCCGACACTGCGAGCGGAGAACCCGAAGCCTTCAGCAAACGGGGAATATGGCGACCGCCCTCAAACTCAGCAGCCAGCCAAGCATGGAAAAGATTATCGAGATCCTCCGGCTGAACGAAAGCCGAAGCCAGGCACATCACATTTGAATCATTATGCAAACGCGACAACTCCGCCACCTGAGGCGAGCGCGTCAACGTCGCACGAATCCCCCTAAAGCGATTTGCTGCGATACTCATCCCGAGCCCCGTGAAACAAACCAACACACCGCGATCAGCGCGGCCGTCAATAATCCGTTTGCAAACAGCGGCAGCGTAGTCAGAGTAGTCACAAGCCTCCTTCGTAGCGGGGCCGACATCCTCCACCTCATAGCCCCAGCTGCGCAGCAGCTCGACCGCAGCTTCCTTCAGATCGAAACCCTTGTGATCTGAACCAATGACAATGCGAAGATTCGTATTCATGAGAGGTTAAATAGCCTGACGCCGCAACTCTAGCACAGAAATGGGCATTCTGCAAGCATTATCAGTCGGCAGGCACACCTGTCCCAAAGTTTGAGCAGGGGGGAAAAGGGATGCAGTAATCATGCGGGTTGTCGGGCAAGGAGAGGGC
>NZ_CALXNG010000011.1:0-74307 GCF_944389695.1 Candidatus Parakkermansia intestinigallinarum | reverse complement strand
CCGCGCGTCTCGCCCAAGGCACTGGCCAACGCGCGGCAATGCCTGATCTACTACGTCCTCCGGCACTGGTTTGCCGGGGGTAAAGAGATTTGACGCAATCTTTGTCTGAAAAGTCTATGGGTCGAGAAGAAAGATCACCTCTTCCCTGACCTTATCGAATCGACGAGACTCGGAGGCTCAGCCTTTGATGCGCAGCCGGCGTCTGGACCTCTTGAGCAAAGCCCAAGCATCAAGAAGTTCTTTGCCGACACTGTCAGCTGCAGTCTGCTGCCGAGATCCGATACCCTTTGAAGAACAGCGAACTAAAGCAGCTCACTCTGAAGTCAGAAAGAAACGCCCCCCGCAGGCTCTTGCCGGCGGGGGGCGAAATTTGCGGCTGAAGAATCCGCAAGGCCGTGGCCTTCTCAATAGCTGCGGGCCCAGAGCACGCGGCGCGTAGTCGGGCGACCGGTGAGGATGCAGGGGGTCTCGGGGCCGCAGCCCATGTCTCCCTGCGGGATGCAGCGGATGGAAATGCGAAGGCTCTTGCCGAGCTCCTCCTCCTGCTCGGGAGTGCCGTCCCAGGGGCAGAGCAGCCAGTCGGCATCGCCCTCGCCGCTGAAGTTCGCCTTGAGTTCCTCGAGGCTGTTGCAGGGGCGAATGTGGCTGTCGCGGAACTGCTGCTGGCGCGTCAGAAGGGCATTCTGAATGTCGTCGAGCAACTCGACAACAGCGTCGACCAGCTCGGCTTCCGCGACGAAGGCTTTGTCGCCCGTCGGCTGATCGCGGCGGCAGAGACAGACGCTGCCCTTCTCAAGATCGCGCGGGCCGATTTCGAGGCGCACCGGCACACCCTTCTTGATCCACTCCCACTTCTTCGTGCCGCCGCCGAGGTCGCGCTCGTCGACGGTGACGCGGATGGGCAAGCCGTGGAAGCTCTGAGCGCTGAGCTTGTCCGCGAGCTCGCGGCAGTGGGCGAGAATGGCCTCGCGGGTCTCGGCCTTGGGGGTGACGGGGATGATGACAACCTGCTTCGGCGCCACGCGGGGCGGGCAGACGAGACCGTCGTCATCGGAATGCGCCATGATGAGCGTGCCGATCATGCGCGTCGAGACGCCCCACGAGGTCGTCCAAGCGAACTGGCGTTGGTTGTTGCGGTCGGCAAAGCTGATGTTTTGAGCCTTGGCGAAGTTCCGGCCGAGGAAATGCGAGGTGCCGGCCTGAATAGCCTTGCGATCCTGCACCATGGCTTCGACCGTGAAGGTGCGCACTGCTCCGGGGAAGCGCTCGTGCTCGGTCTTTTCACCGGGGATGGAGGGCACGGCAAGCACATCGCGCTGGAAGTCCTCGTAGACCTTGTGCATCGTCGCCGTCTCGAGCTCGGCCTCTTCGCGGGTCTCATGGGCGGTGTGGCCTTCCTGCCACAGGAACTCGGCGGTGCGCAGGAAGATGCGCGGGCGCATTTCCCAGCGCATCACGTTGCACCACTGATTGACTTTGAAGGGGAGGTCGCGGTAGGACTCGAGCCAGCGCGAGAAGGCGGCACCGATGACGGTCTCGGAGGTCGGGCGGATGACGTACTTATCGGTCAGCTCGCCGGCCGGAATCATGCGAGTCTTGCCGGTTTCGGGGTCTTTGACGGCCTCGAGGCGGTGGTGGGTGACGACGGCACACTCGGTGGCGAAGCCTTCGGCATGCTCGGCTTCCTTCTCCAGATAGGCGACGGGGATGAGCATGGGGAAGTAGGCGTTGGTGTGGCCGGTGCGCTTGAATTCCGCGTCGAGCTGCTGCTGGATGAGTTCCCAGATGGCGTAGCCCCAGGGCTTGATGACCATGCAGCCGCGCACCTCGGAGTTCTCAGCGAGGTCGGCGGCTTTGATGACTTGCTGGTACCATTCGGGAAAGTCCTGGGCGCGGGTGGGGGAGATTGCGTTCTGTTGAGCCATAAATGTGTTGTTCCGAGGGGATTTTAGAGAAACTTGCGGAAATGTCAACCGGAAAAGCGCGGCTCAGCCCGCCTGCCGACGCTCGGCCCCTTGCCGCTTGCGGCAACTGAAAGCTAAGCAGACAAGCAGCAGGCTGAAGGGCCAAAGCTTGGTGAAAAGCAGAGCGAGGGCGAGCGTGCATGAAGCGGCGCGGCTGATGCGCTGCGCGAGAGCCGGCGAACGCAGGACTTCAGCCAGAAGGCGACCGCCGTCGAGAGGGATGACGGGCAGGAGGTTGAACAGACTCCACCAGAACGAGACGGGCAGCAGGATGTCGCCGACGGCGCAGGCAATCCCCTGCCCCGCGGCTCCGCTCAGCGCCGGGTCGCGTCCGCAGAGCACCTCGCTCGCGCGTCGCAGCACATCGGCCTCGCCGCCCGCCATGAGCAGCAGAGCGAGGAGCGCCGGCAGAAGCCCCGCGAGAGGGCCGGCGAGGCTTGTGATGATGCTGCCCGTGCGCGAGAGCCGGGCATCGGCATGCAGGCAGCCGCAGCCGGCGGCGGAGAGCAGGATGACGGGATGCCCGCCGCCGAGGGCCCGGCCGACCAGAGCGTGCCCGAGCTCGTGCAGCAGCAGGCAGAGCAGGCTTGCCGCCATGAAGATGAGGACGTCCGCGACCGAGCGGCTCCCGAAGAGCAGCGCGGCTGCGGCAAGGGCCGCCCAGAGCGAGGGCGCGACGGCGACGGGGATGCGAAACAGGCGCAGGCGTATCATCCGCCCTTCATTGTACGCGATGCGGGGCGGCAACACAAGAGCTGCCGCGCTTTTTTGGCGCGGCGCATCATTTCCCGCATGACAGCCGGGGCGCCTTCATGTATAATGCCCCTGCGCCATGGCTTTCACACACCTACACGTCCATACGGAGTATTCCCTGCTCGACGGCATGATTCACACGAAGGATCTGATTCGCAAGTGCGCGGAAATGGGGATGAGCTCCGTGGCGGTGACGGATCACGGCAACGTGTTTGCCGCCATTGAATTCATGGTGAACGTGAAGAAACACAACAAGGGCGTGCAGGAGTGGAACCGCGAGCACCCCGATGAACCCAAACCGATTTTCAAGCCCATTCTCGGCTGCGAGGTGTATCTGGCGCCGACGCCGCTGGATGTCAAAAAGCAGATACCCGGGCGCCACAAGTACACGCACCTGATTCTGCTCTGCGAGTCGAATGTCGGCTGGGCGAATTTGATCAAGATGGTCTCCCGCAGCCATCTGGAGGGCTTTTATTACAAGCCGAGGGTGGATATGGCGACGCTGCGCGAGTTCAGCAAGGGGCTCATCTGCCTGACGGGCTGCATCTCCGGGCCGCTGCAGGAGTGGATTCTCCAAGACCAGCCCGAGAAGGCGGAGGAGGTGCTGCTGGAGCTGCTGGATATCTTCGGCAAAGACAACCTCTTTGTCGAGCTGCAGGACCATGAGCTGGAGGAAGAGCGGCGCTGCACCCCCGAGCTGGTGCGCCTTGCGCGCAAACACGACGTGCCGCTGGTGGTGACGAACGATGCCCACTTCCTCAACGAGGAGGATCACGACGCGCACGACATCCTCATCTGCGTGGGCACGGGCAACAAACGCAACGACGCCCGCCGCATGCACTACCCGAAGTCGGTCTACCTCAAGAGCGAGGAAGAGATGCGCCGCCTCTTCCCGGAGTATCCCGACGCCTACGAAAACACGAACGTGATCGCCGAGCGCTGCAACACGTCCATCAAACTCGACTCCACCTCGACGGAGCGCTACCCCGAGTTCGCCACGCCCGACGGCTCGCCGCGCGAGGAGTACCTGCGCAAGATTTGCTACAAGGGGCTCGAGGAGCGCTACGGCAAGGAGCGCGCCGAGCACGATGAAGAGCTCCGCCGCCGCTTGGACTACGAGCTCGACACCATCAATCACCTGCGCTTCCCGAGCTACTTCCTCATCACGGCCGATTTCATCAACTGGGCGAAAGACCACGACATTCCGGTGGGGCCGGGCCGCGGTTCGGCGGCGGGCTCGCTGGTGGCCTATTGCATGAAGATCACCAACATCGACCCCTACAAGTTCGGCCTGATCTTCGAGCGCTTCCTCAACCCCGAGCGCGTGAGCCCGCCGGATATCGACATTGACTTCTGCCAGAGCCGACGCCCCGAAGTCATCGAATACGTGCGCCGCAAATACGGTGAGCGTGCCGTGACGCACATCATCACCTACGGCACCATGGGCGCCAAATCGGTGATCAAGGACGTGGCTCGCGTGCTCAACCTCGAGTTCGCCGACAGCGATCGCATGACGAAGCTCATCGAGAGCGGCCCCGGCGTGACCCTCAAAAAGAGCTACGAGACCAACGAAGATCTCCGCACCCTCATCGAGCAGAATGACATGTACCGCGAGGTGTGGGACTACGCCCTGAAGCTCGAAGGCACCATCCGCAACGTGGGCATGCACGCAGCCGGCGTCGTGATCGGCGACCGACCGCTGGATGAGTACGTGGCCCTCACGCGCGACGATCTGAGCAACCCCGCGGGCGAAGTCGTCGCGCAGTGCGACATGGGCGCCATCTACAATGCCGGCCTGCTCAAGATGGACTTCCTCGGGCTCAAGACCCTCACCGTCATGAAAGACGCCGAGCGCTACGTGCGCTGGCGCGTGCCCGACTTCCGCTACGATGCGGTCGATATTCAAGATGCCGAGACGCTTGCTCTGCTCAACCGGGGCGACACCATGGGCGTCTTCCAGCTTGAATCCGGCGGCATGGTCGATACCTGCCGCAGCTACGGCATCGACAACATCGAAGACATCATTGCCCTGCTGGCGCTCTACCGCCCGGGCGCCATGCAGTTCATGGACGATATGATCGCCGTGAAGAAGGGGCTCAAACAAGCGGAATACGAGCATCCGCTGCTCGAGACGGTCGCCGGCCCGACCTACGGCGTGATGATCTACCAAGAGCAGGTGCAGGCCGCCGCCAAGCTGCTGGCCGGCTACACCCTCGGCGGCGCCGACCTGCTGCGCCGAGCCATGGGCCACAAGGACATGAAGGAGATGCAGGAGCAGCGCAACCGCTTCGTCAAAGGCTGCCGCGAGGTCAACCAAATCGACGAGAAGACCGCCAACGCCATCTTCGATAAAATCCAGAAGTTCGCCGGTTACGGCTTCAACAAATCGCACTCCGCCTGCTACGGCCACATCTCGTACTGGACGGCTTACCTCAAGGCGCACTACCCCGTGGAGTTCCTCTGCGGCCTCATGTCCAACGAAGCGACGAATGAAAAAATCGGCGTCTTCATCCAAGAAGCAAACCGCATGGGCATCGAAGTGCTGGGGCCCTGCGTCAACCGCTCGGCCGTGAAATTTCAGCCCGAGACGATGCCCAACGGGCACTTGGCGGTGCGCTTCGGCCTCGCCTCGGTCAAGAGCATGAGCTCGGAAACGGTGCGCGTCATCGTCGAAGAGCGGGAAAAGAACGGCCCCTACAAGAGTCTCGAAGACTTCTGCTACCGCATCCCGCCGCAGGCCGTGCGCCGCAACCAGCTCGAAGTGCTCGTTCAGTGCGGCGCCTTTGACTGGATGCACGTGTGCCGCGCCGGCATCTTCGACTCCATCGAGCAGTGCCTCAACGGCGCCTCCAGCGTGCACAAGGACAACGAAGCGGGCCAGATGAGCCTCTTTGATATGACGGAAACCGTCTCGCCCGCCGAAGAACAGGTGACCGTGCAGGAATGGCCGAAGGCCAAGCGCCTCGACGAAGAGAAGTTCCTGACCGGAGCCTACTTCACGGGCAACCCGCTCGACAGCATGCGCGGCATCATCGACCAGCCCCGCTACGTGCAAATCGGCACCCTGCCCGACCTCGAAGCCGAGGAAATCCGCAGCCAGCGGGACATGGCCGGCATGATACGAGCCGTCGTCATCAAAACGGCGAAGTCCTCCGGGCAGAAGTTTGCCGTCATCACGGTGGAAGACTTCACGGGTTCGACCGAGGTGCTGCTCTGGGGCGATTCGTACACGAAGGCCGCCGCCGTCGAGGGCCTGCTGCAAGAGGGCAACTTCGTACGCTTCCGCGCCCGCATCACGATAGACGAAAAGAGCGGCGGCAAGAAGGTGTCCGGCAACGGTCTTGAGCTCATCGGCGGCAAATCGCGCCGAGGCGGTGCCGCGTCGGCGCATTACTACGAAATCACGCTCAACACGGCTCGCCACGACGAAGGCGACTTGCAGCTGATTCGCGAAACGCTGCTTCGCCACCCGGGCAAGACCCCCGTCCACCTGAACTTCCGCAACTCCTTGGGCAACCGCGCCTGCATCGAGCTGGGCGAACGCTTCCGCGTCACGCCCTCCCCCGCGCTCGACGAAGAGCTCTCCCTCTACAGCTGAAGAACGCCGCCGCCCGCCACCGGCAAAGCTCCGCCATGGATAAGCCTGACACCCCCTCTCCCGACAAGCCCGCACGAGCCGCAGCCTCGCCCGTCTCACCCCCATCGGACGCAAGCCCGACCGCCGCCAGCGCGCCGACCGCCGCCCCGCAACATGCAAGCCCGACCGCCGCACCCGCGCCGAGCGCCGCCCCGCAACACGCAAGCCCGACCGCCGCACCCGCGCCGAGCGCCGCCCCGCAACATGCAAGCCCGACCGCCCCACCCGCGCAGCCGAGCTCCCGCCCCTCCCTCTGGCAGGGCGCCCTCGCCCTCTGCCTGCTGGGCATCGTCGCCTGCCTGCTCTACCTCTACGCGATACCGCAACAGGCCGGCGATGCGCCCGAGACGCAACCCACCATCACCCTGCCCGAGGGCGGCGTCCGAAGCGACGCCTTTTCGCTGCGCCTGCTGCAAGCGGCTGCACGCCAGAGCAGCGGCAACGCCGTCGTGTCCCCGGCCATGGTGACGGAGATGATTCTGGCGCTGCGCGAAATCGACGGCCGGCCGATCGACGAAAGCTGCCGCCACTTCGGGCTGAGCGCGACGCAAATCTCCCCCTCGACCCTGCCGCTCTACGCGATGCAACTCTTCGCCGACGAGCAGCAGGAACTCACGGCAGAACACCGAGACATCGTCTCCGTACCGCTGGCGCGCCAATACCGCTCCTGCCTCAGCCTCATCAACCGCCTGAGCGCCGCCGACCCCGGCAAAAATTCCCTGGTGCTGATCGACTCGGATCTCTCACCGCAGATGCAGATTCTGGCGGTCGCCGACCTGAGCTGGGAGCCGCGATGGCTCACCCCCATCAGCAAAGACCTGCGGCAAAACCTCCCCTTTTACGGCCGAGGGGCCCAACCCGAAGTCCCCACCATGTGCACAACGGCCCGCTACCGCTGCGCCGAAGCAGCCGACGGCTCGTGGACGGCAGTGACGCTTTTTCTGCGCCGCGATGAAAAAGAAGGCGACTCGCTGGGCTACACCATCGTCATGCCGAAAGGCAACGTGCGAGACTTCGTCGGCCACATGACCCTCGAACAACTCAACGCCATACGGGCGGCTCTTCTCGAAGCCCCCGAGCGCCCCGTCTGCCTGCAGATTCCCGTCCTGCACATCAGCTCCGGCGGCGTGCAGGACATGCTGCCCCTGCTCCGCAGCATGAACATCGACCCCATGCCGCGCTCGCGAGCCGGAGAGAACGAAGGGCAAGCCATGCGGGGAGCGCTCTACCTGCGCTTCAACCTGCGCCTGGCGGAAAGCACGGATGAGGAAATCGAAAACACCGGCGGCGCTTCGCGTGCGGGCAACGACGGCCCGACGCTCACCTTCTCGCGCCCCTTTGTCTGGTGGATCAGCGACGCCGCATCCGACGCCCCCTTCCTCTTCGCCGGCATCACCGAAGCGCCGTGAGGGATGGGGCCGTCTTGTCCGGTTTGCCCTTCCCGCTCCCGGAAAGCGCTCATTTCTCCGCCGTCCGCCCGGCTCGAAGCTATGCGGGAATCCGACGGGCGCCGATGAGACGCGACGCTCGGTCGTGCCGCATGCCGACTCCGAACGGGCTGACGGCACGTTGTGCCCGGTTTCGGTGATGAGCGATGGCGGTCTCGGCTTCAGCGCAGCATGGCGAGGGCTCGCTCGGTGCAGGCGAGGGCGCGCTCGACGTCTTCTTCGGTGTTGTTGACGCCGAAGGAGTAGCGCGTGGTGCCGGTGATGCCCAGCGCTTGCATGAGGGGCTGGCAGCAGTGGTGCCCGGTGCGCACGGCGACGCCCATCTGGTCAAGCAGGGTGCCGAGGTCGTAGTGATGTACGCCCGGTACGCTGATGGAGATGAGCGCTCCGCGCCCGTCTTTCGGGCCGAGGATGTTGATGCCGCCGATGGCTTGCAGCCCTTCGTAGAGGCGGTGCGTGAGCTTTTGTTCGTGGCGGTCGATGGCGTCCGCACCGATGTTTTGCACGTAGCGCAGGGCTTCGGCAAGGACGATGTTGCCGCCGATGTTGGGGGTTCCGGCTTCGTATTTGAAGGGGAGTTCGTTGTAGGTGGTTTTGGCGAAGGTGACTTCGCGGATCATTTCGCCGCCGCCTTGCCAGGGCGGCAGTTCGCTGAGCAGGGCTTCGCGCCCCCAGAGGACGCCGGTGCCGGTGGGGCCGTAGACTTTGTGCCCGGAGAAGGCGTAGAAGTCGCAGCCGAGGGCTTGGACGTCGACGGTCATGTGCGCGGTGCTCTGCGCGCCGTCGATGAGGACGAGGCAGTCGGCGTTGTTGTGTTTGGCGGCGGCGGTGATGCGCGCAACGGGGTTGATGCAGCCGAGGGCGTTGGAGACCCAGGGGACGGCGACGAGGCGGGTTTTCGGGCTGAGCAGGCGCAGGTAGGCATCTTCGTCAAATCGCAGCTCGGCCGTGAGGGGGATGGGTTTGAGGACGGCGCCCGTGCGCTCGCAGAGCATTTGCCAAGGGACGATGTTGGAGTGGTGGGCGTCGGTGGTGACGAGGATTTCATCGCCTTCGCGCAGGCGTCCGGCGATGCCGAGGACCATGGCGACGAGGTTGATGCCGGCGGTGCAGCCGGAGGTGAAGATGATTTCCTTGGGCGAGGCGGCGTGCAGGAAGTCGGCGGCGCAGGCTCGCGCTTGTTCGTGGGCTTCGGTGGCGAGGCGGCTCAGGTAGTGGGCGCCGCGGTGGATGTTGGCGTTCTGCTCTTCGTAGTAGCGACGCTCGGCGTCGATGACGCAGTGGGGTTTCTGGGTGGTGGCGGCGTTGTCGAGGTAGACGAGGGGGTTTTTGCCGATCGTCGTGCGCAGGATCGGGAAGTCGGAACGATGGTTCATTAGTTGCTCTCTTTGAGGTGCTCGACCATGCGGTAGGCCTGCTCGGGGACGTACTCTTTCCACTGTTCGTCGTCGGCGCGTATCATGCGGATGATGTCGCGCGGGGTCTGGAAGAGGAGTTTTTGGTTGAAGTAGGGGACGTCGACGATGTCTCCGTTGGCGCAGAGGTGGCGGTAGAGGTAGTGGTATTTCTCCGGGGCGCGGTAGGTGGTGGCGGTGACGAATTCTCCGGTTTTGCGGTTGATCCACGGGGTGACGTAGAATTTCGTGCGGTTGACGAAGATGTGCCCCATGGTGGCGAGGATGCCGCCGGGTGTGTCAGCCCATTTTTCTTTGAAGACTTCGTTGAGCAGGCCGATGGAGAGGGCGATGGCGACGGGTTCTCTGGTGTATTGGTTGAGGAGGGTGGAGATGCGGTGGAAGTGGGTGATGTTCGTCACCATGACGGTTTTGCCGAGGGCGGCGAGGGCGTCGGCTCGGTCGATAAAGTCGAGCAGGTCGACGTCGCGCCCGCGCAGGAGGTTGGAGAGGGAGATTTCGCAGATGTCGATTTCTCGGCTGCGCTGCTCTTCGGGCAGGGATTCGTAAAATTTGCTCCGTACGCTGTCCATCATTTCCATGTGGATTTTGCACAGCGGCAGGAAGCTGCCGCGCATGAGTACGATGGGGCGTTTGTAGAGGAGGTCGGCCGGCTGCGCGACGGTGCCGTCGGGGCAGAAGAGGGTGGCTTCGGAGAGGCCGCTCCGGACGAGTTGGAGGGCGAGTATTCGGTTGTCGAACATGCTGAAGCCGTGCCCCGAGAAGCGCATGAAGTCGACTTCGTAGAAGCTGCGATCGAGGTTGGCGCCGATGTTGAGGACGAACTCGTCCATGCGCTCGCGCTTGTAGAAGAGCGAGTAGAGGACGTTGACGCCGAGGATGCCCAGCACGCGCATCTGGATGTCGTGGTCGGGGACCAGGAGGCGGACGTGGAGGACGAAGTCGCTGGGCGGGGCTTCGGGTTTGAGCTGGAAGCGCACGCCGATCCACGCGGCCCAGGGGCCGTTGTCTCTGTAGCCTTTGCATTTGACGGTGTTGCAGAAGGCGAAGAAGCAGGTGTCTTTGCCGCGCTTTTCTCCGAGGTGGTTGATGAGGGTTTCGTATTCGCACTCCATCATTTGCTTGAGGCGCTCTTCGGAGACGTAGCGTTTGACGGGGCCGTAGAGGCTGTCGCTGACGGTCATGTCGTAGGCCGAGATGGTTTTGGCGACGGTGCCGGCGGCTCCGGAGGAGCGGAAGAACCAGTTGGCGGTTTCTTGCCCGGCGCCGATTTCTGCAAAGGAGCCGTAGCACTGCTTGTCCATGTTGATGCGGAAGGCTTTCTCCTGCGTGGCGGCAAGCGACTGGGTGACGGAGGACATGGGGAGTTGTGAGTGCAAGGTTATACGGGGTTCGGATGGGTCAGATTTCAAGAGGCAGGACGGGGATGGAGCGCATCGGCCGCGGGGCCGGCAGTTTGATGGTGGTGTCGACTTTGGGGCCGTCGGAGCGCGAGGGGTCGGTGTCTCCGAAGTTGATTTGCTCGGGCATGCCGCTGGAGGCGATGTCTTTTTCGGTGCGGTAGCGCGGGTTGAGTTCGAGGTTGCAGCCGTAGGGGTCTTCGCCGATGAGGGCGGAGCCCTTGGGCAGGACGGGCAGGACGGGCAGGACGCGCGAGTTGTTCAGGTCGCTCGCGTCGAGGAAGTCGACAAGGGTGGGCGAGCCGTCTCCGTGCACGGTGCAGCTGCCCAGGGTGACGTCGCCTTTCGGGAAGTATTCGCGGTAGACGGAGCGCGTGAGGACGGGGTTGCCGTCGCGCATGCGTGTCTCAAAGCAGAAGTTGGAGGCCATTTGCCCCGAGGCGGTGCAGATTTCGACTTCTTCGGTGTCGGCCGGCATGGGTATGGGCTCGTCAGGGTAGCGGCCGGAGGCGGCTTTGAAGACGGCGCCGAGGATGGGGCCGCAGGTGTCGGACGAGAAGGCTTCGGTGTAGATGGCTTTGTGGTCGTTGAGGAAGCCGATCCAGACGCCGCAGGTGAGGGATGAGTTGTAGCCGAAGAGGGCGTTGTCGGCGAAGTCGTAGTTGGTGCCGGTCTTGACGGCGCCGTTGAAGCTGTCCGGCAGGAAGGGTTGGACGCGCTGCGAGGCGCCTTTGAGCAGGGCGTCGCGCATGATGGAGTGCAGCCGGAAGGCGGTGCAGGGCTGCGTGGCGTTGGCCAGAACGGGCTTGATGGAGCGCGGGTTCTCCCAGAGGATTTTGCCTTGGCTGTCGGTGATTTTGGTGATGATGAAGGGGGCGACGGGCCGGCTGCCTGTGTTGGGGAAGACGGTGTAGGCGAGCACCATTTCGCGCAGGGAGGCGGGTTCCGTCCCCAAGAAGGTGCGCGGGTAGTACTGCGGGCGGGCTTCGGTGCTCTCAGGGTTGCGCGGCGGCGGGGTGATGCCGCAGTTTTGCAGGGTGGTGACGAAGGGTTTGGCGCAGCGTTTGGGGTCTGAGCTCAGTGCGATGGCGAGTCGCGCCGAGGCGGCGATTTTCGACCACTGGAGGGCTTGGCGCAGGGTGACGGAGTCCAGATAGCGGCCTTTGCTCACTTCCATGCCCCATTCGCCGAGCACGCCTTCGGCGCCGCCGATGCCGGCGAGGCGATTGTCCATGGCGTCGTCGATGAGTCGCGAGCAGGGGGAGTAGCCGTTTTCCAGAGCGCTCATGTAGAGGAAGGGCAGCATGGCCGTGCCGACGGGGCGCTTGCCGGCGTCGATGATGTCGAAGTTGTCTCGCTCAAAGTTGCGCCCGCCGACGTAGACGAGGACGCCGCCGGTCTTGTTATCCACGGCGTAGACGGCACCGTCGACGTAGCGGTGCTGCATGCTCTGCGGGTTGTCGCGATCGGAGAAGCGGACGTGCTGATAGTCTTCGCGGTTCTCGATGTTGTCAAGCTGGGCGGTCAGGGCTTGCTCGGCCGCGTCCTGCATGTCTTTATCGATGGTGGTGTGGATGCGCAGCCCGGCGGTCTTGACGATTTCTTCGCCGCGCACGGGGTCTTGGAAGACGGAGATGGCCTGATTCTGCACGATGGAGTGCAGGAAGGAGGTGTTGCGGCGCAGGGGTTTGGGGTTGAGTTCGAGCGGCAGTTTTTTCACGCGTTCGGCGTCTTCCGCGCTCAGGTAGCCGGCGCGCTGCATGCGGTCGATGACGTCGTTGCGCCAGCGGAAGTTGAGGTCGGGGTTGCGAACGGGGTTGTAGTTTTCCGGGTTTTTGATGAGGGCGGCAATGCTGGCGGCCTCGCGGACGGTGAGGTCTTTGGGCTCTTTGCCGAAGTAGCCCAGCGAGGCGGCGCGAATGCCGTAGTAGCCGCGCCCGAAGTAGACGCGGTTGAGGTAGAATTCCATGATCTGGCGCTTGTCATAGGTTTCTTCGATGCGCATGGCAAGGAAGATTTCGATGATTTTGCGCTCGTATTTGTCCCCGCCCTTGGCTTGGACGCGGCGCTCGAGGTCGTAGGCGTTGCGGGCAAGCTGCTGCGTGATGGTTGAGGCGCCTTGGTTGGTTTCGCCGTGGGCGGCCACGGCTTCTTTGGCGGCGCGCAGGATGCCCATGGGGTCAAAGCCGCTGTGCGACCAGAAGGTTTTGTCTTCCTGTGCGACGACGGCGTTGATCAGGTGGGGGGAGATTTGATCGAAGGTGACGTAGCTGCGATTTTCGTCGAAGATGCGGCCGATTTCCTTGCCGTTGCGGTCGTAGATGATGCAGGGGTGCTCGAGGTTGTTGATTTCGTTGAGGTCGAAGCTTTCGGCGTAGCGGCGGTATTTGTCCGTGACGAGCTGAAAGGCGAAGTAGCCGATACCCCCGAGCACGAGGGTCGTGATGATACCGAAGAGGAAGAGCATCAACAGACAACATTTGAAGCGCGAGCCGGACGACGCCGGTTTGCGATCGGCGCGTTGCCGCCTCCGATTTTCTGCCGCGCTGCGGCGCTTCTGGTAATCCTCAAGGTCGTCCATCTTGCGGGTTCAGGTTACCAGAATCGGGCGCGTAAATCAAGCGACAAATCCGCGCGCGCGCTGCTTCTTCGCAACATGACGCAGTTGCGGCTTTCTTTCCGTGCCCTTCTCGGTTCTTTCTCCGCCACCTTCCGATCGCTGTCCGTTTGCTCCGCGGCAGCCCTTCGGTCTCTTCGGGGTCTCTTCGGGGTCTCTTCGGGGTCTCTTCGGGGTCTCTTCGGGGTCTCTTCGGGGTCTCTTCGCGATCTCTTTGCAGCCTCTCCGAGGCCCCTTCACGGCTGCCTCGCGGCTTGCTCTGCTCGGGTCACTTTTCGAGCGAGTCACAGCCGCGCCTGATGCGGAAGAAGCCGATGAGAGCGAGGACGCAGAGGCCGACGCCGATCCACGTCGAGACGCCGACGGGCAGGCCGATGGCGCACTCGGGGGAGCAGAGGAGGTAGGCGCTGCAGACGGTCGTCATGAACAGTGCCGGCAGCAGGGCCATCCAGTACCAGCGGTTGCGACGGCGGAGCAAGACGGCAATGGCCCAGAGGGTGAAGCACGAGAGGAGCTGGTTGGACCAGCCGAAGTAGCGCCAGATGATGCCGAAGTCGATTTCGGAGATGATGATGACGGCAGCAAAGAGCGGGATGGCGATCCCGAAGCGCTTGAGTTTCGGCTCTTGGTTGATGTGGAGCATGTCGGCAATCATCAGGCGGCAGGAGCGCATGGCGGTGTCTCCGCTGGTGATGGGCAGGACGACGACGCCGATGACGGCAATGATGGCGCCCACGCTGCCGAGGTAGTCGGTGCAGGCTTGGTTGACGGCGGAGGCCGGGTCGGCAATGCAAAGTTGCATGAAGGTGGCGCGTACGGCCGATGCGTCGGCCCCGACGGCGTGCGCGACCATTTTGCCTCCCTGCTCCACTAGGGTGTAGTCGGTGAGCACGTTGCGCAGGGTCAGGCCGACCGTGGCCCAGATGAGCGCGACGAGGCCCTCGACGATCATGGCGCCGTAGAAGACGCGGCGCATGTTGCGGCGCTCGGGCAGGCAGCGCACCATCAGCGGGCTTTGCGTGGCGTGGAAGCCGGAGATGGCGCCGCAGGCGATGGTGACGAAGATCATCGGCCAAATGCTCAGGTGGGCATCGGGATGCACGTTGGTGAAGAAGTCGAGCTGCGGCAGGACTTCGTATTCGCCGAAGGGCATGCTCACCAGCAGGCCGACGGCCATGAAGATGAAGAGGGCGCCGAAGATGGGGTAGATGCGGCCGATGATGACGTCGATGGGCAGGACGGTCGCGAGGAAGTAATAGAGAAGGATGATGCCGCACCAGAGCATGACGGAGACCTCGGGCAGAAGGCCGTGGAGCATGCGGGCGGGACCCGTGGTGAAGACGACGCCCACGAGCAGCAGCAGCAGGATGCAGACGATGCGCATGGTCCACTGCGCCACGGGGCCGAGGTAGCGGCCGATGAGCTCAGGCAGGTTGGCGCCTTTGTGCTCCAGGGACATCATGGCGGCGAGGAAGTCGTGCATGGCGCCCGCCAGAATGCAGCCGAAGACGATCCAGAGGAGGGCAGCGGGGCCAAAGAGGGCGCCGGACAGGGCGCCGAAGACCGGCCCGAGGCCCGCAATGTTGAGCAGCTGAATCAGAAAGACCTTCCACGTCGGCAGCGGGATATAATCAACGCCGTCGCCCGCTGACACGGCGGGCATCACTTTCGGGCCGAAGGGGCCGTAGACGCGCTCCGCCAGACGCCCGTAGCAGAAGTAGCCGATGGCGAGTATGGCTACGCAGACAACAAAAACAGATAAGCCGGTTAACATCGCGCGGGCATGCTACACCATGAGGGACAGAAGCGCAAGCTTTTTTATCCGTTTGTTTGTCTTCGCGCTCGAGCTTAGAGCTTGTTTTCGGGTCATCGGCGCTTGGCGCGACTTTATTCCCGGGGCACACGGTGCATCACCATGCATATTTAAGCGATGTGAATTGATTGGCGATTTGAGCTTATATGCATGTTGCAATAATCATATTGTTTTGCTTCGGTGATTTTCTTTTTCATCGAAAACCAACTCGCGAGTCGAATGGGTACCCGTCTCTTTCTCCCCGTCGGCTCCGCTAGATTATGAGCGCGGCTTATTCCTAGCTAAGATCGGGATTTTGAGCGATATGAGCGCTCGCTATTATATGTGTTAATATCGCGAAGGCTTATTGGTGCCGGCCCGCATTCTGATTAACAAATTTTTATTTCGTTTGATCGGATGCTATGGGTCATCAGATAGAGCTTTGTGATTCTTTTGTCATTTTCGTGTTCGCTTTGTCTTTTGATTATCGCAAGTTCCGCTCCATTCTTCTCTTGACTGGCAAGCTTCTGGGGACGGACATCGCCGCGTTGGCGCGGATGCGGGACGGAAGCACCGGGATGGCCGGGGAGAGTCTTTTTCATGACTTTGTTGCGAAGGCGGCGTCGACGGATGCCGTGAGAGTCGGCCGCGGACGGCAGCCTCCCTGCTGCCGGAAAGGGTGCGCGGGTGCCGATGCGGCTTCCGTGGTATCGAAAGGTCTGACTGTGCAAGCTGCGCTTTCGATATTTCGTTAGACTCTCTCTTCGCCGCCGGGTTTTCCGAAATGTCTCTCTCAGATGAGCTTCTCCGATGAAAATGAATGAAAGAAATCTCATTGCAGGCTTGACAAAGAGGCAAAATATAAGATACCATCTCTGCGGTAATATGATGAGGATATCGACCAAAGGCAGATACGCGCTGCGAATCATGATTGATCTCGCACGGCACGCTCAGCATGAGCCGATCTCTCTGCGGGGTATTGCCGAACGGCAAAACATCACCAGCAAGTACATGGAGGGCATCATGGCGCTGTTGCTGCGCCATGATTTGCTGATCAGTTCTCGCGGCAAGATGGGCGGCTACCGTCTCTCCCGCTCGCCCGAGGAGTACACGGTCTACGAGATTCTCTGCGCCGCCGAGGGCGCGCTGGCTCCCGTGCAATGTTTGTCCGTTCAGGTCAACACCTGCCCGCTGCAGGATCAGTGCTCGACACTGCCGCTCTGGAAGGGGTTGGAGCTCGTTGTCAAGGATTATCTTGAAAAGGTTACTCTGGCTGATATTCTCGAGCGCGGAGAGCGGCCGGAGAACTGCGCGAGTTTGTGAGAACGGATGCCTCTTGCTCTCCCCCGAAGACGGAACAACCCGCTGCCGGAAGGCTGCGGGTTTTTGCTTGTTGGCGCAGGCTCCTTCCCCGCCGTCGGTCAGCGCAGCGCTCTGCCGCGGCTGTAAGGGCAAGGCGGAGCCGATTCAGCAATCGGCCGGGCCGCGCCAGGCCGCGCAACGGCACGAAACGGCACGAAACGGCACGAAACGGCACGAAACGGCACGAAACGGCACGAAACGGCACGAAACGGCACGCAAGGGCACGATACGGCGCACAAGGGCGCACAAGGGTGCACAAGGGCCGAACGACGGCGCGATTCGGTGCGACACGGCACCTGCGTTTCTCCCGCGAGCTTCTCAGCGCACCCACTGCCCCGCGCCTTCAGGCATCTTGCCCTGCGTGATGGGGTAGTAGAGGGTGGATTCGGTGTTCCCCATGAGCGGGATACCGAAGGCGGCCTTCCATTTCCGGCTCATGCTCTTGCCGGTGTAGCAGCCGTAGCTGCGGCAGTCGGCGTTGGGGGCGAAGATGTCCCGACGCACGGATTTGGCGAGGTCGTCTTCGTGAATCCACTGTTTCGAGGCGGCCATGATCGAGTTGCTGTAGTCGAGCATGAAGGCAAAACGGTTAGAGTGGCCGAAGTAGGTGAAGCTGGTGACTTTATCCCGCCCCTGCGGCGCGGCGTTGAGGGCTTTAATTGCCTGAGCGGCGGTATCGACCCACACGATGCGAACGCTGCGCTTAGAGGCTTCGGCGCTGATTTGGGATACGTAGTCCTGTCCGTCCTCGCGGCCGCGTGCGATGTAGGCGGGGCGGTAGACGATCCAGATGATGCGTGCGCGGGGGTTGGCGGCTTTGAGGTCGTCGATGCGGTTGGTGGCGGAGCGGATAAAGTTGGCCCACCATTTGTCGTGCTGAGAGGAGCCGCGAAGGTGTTCCCACGAGGTCAGAGCCACTCCTCCCGAGAGGACGACGTCCACGGCCTCTGCCAGCGAGCTGCAGAGTACCGCCATGCCACAGATCCATGCACAAAGCCGGCGTTTCATCGCGGCGCATTGTAACACAGGCATTCTGAGGCTGTCAAGCGCCGATCCGCGGGGCTAGAATGCGCTCCGGCGCCGCCCGTGGCGCCAAAAGGAGTCTCTTGTCTCACGGGCGGCTTGACGCGGGCGGCTTTTTCGTATAGTTTACCAAGCGAGTGTTACCCTTCTGCACGATGTCGATTTCTCCCTCTCTCCGCTCTGTCGTTCTTTCGCTATCGCTTTGTGGCCCGATTGTTTGTCCTGCGGATATTGCTGCCGCGACGGGCCCTACCCCTTTCCCTACCCCTTCCACGGCACTTTCTCCTGCCGCCGAGGCGCCTGCTTCGGCAAGGTCACTGGCGGAGGCTGCGGCGAGGGGTGATCTCGCCGAGCTGGAAGCTTGTCTCGCCGCAGGGGCCGACGCGAATGCGACGGATGACGACGGGTTCCGAGCCCTGCACCGCGCAGCCAATGCGGGGCAGAGGCAGGCGATGGCGCTTCTGCTGAAGGCGGGGGCAGACCCGAATCCGCGGGCGGACGACGGGACGACGCCGCTGCTGATGGCGGCTTTCCGCAACGATCTGCCGAGTGTCGAGCTTTTGCTGGCAGCGGGAGCGGATGCCCGACTCGCCAACCAACTCGGCAGCACGCCTCTGCATCAGGCCGCCGTGAAGGGCGATACGGCGATGATAGCGGCTTTGCTGGCGCGGGGTGCCGATCCGAAGGCTCGCGATGCGACGCGGCGCACGCCCCTGCACTTTGCCTGCACGTGGAATCACCCCGAGGCGGTCGATGCGCTGCTGGCGGCGGGAGCTGATCTCGATGCGGCGGGAGCCGACGGGAGCACGCCGCTGCACGAGGCGATTGTCTGGGGGCACAAGGAGCTGGCTCTGCATCTGCTGGACGGCGGTGCACCTGTGTCGAATGAGCGCTCGGCGGCGGGGACGCCGCTTCACCTCGCGACGTCCTGTATGTGGCCCGAGGTCGTTGAGCGTTTGATATGCCGAGGGGCTGATGTGAACGCGCGCGATGCCTACGGCCACACGCCGCTGCATATGGCGGCGGCGCTCGGCAGTGTCGAGATGGTCAAGCTGCTGCTTGAAAAGGGGGCTGATGCGAGTATCCGCGATGACAAGGGGGTCGGGGTGTCGGACGCGGCCGGCAGCCGCTGCCCCCTACCCGATGAGGAGAAGCAGCGGCGCGTGCGCGAGATTCGTCGGCTCATTCGCGAGGCTGAGGCGCGCTGAAGCGCACGGAGGGCGCTCTCGGGCAAGGTTGCGGCCGGGGCAACAGCCTCGGAGCTTGCCCCCGCAGCTCATGCACTCGGCACGCCTCTCTGCAGAAGCCCCGGGCTCCGGCATCGGCGGGCGTTTCCCGTCCTCCTGCATCGGCGGGCGCTCGGCTCAAGGCCGAGGGCGATTTGTGCGCCGCGGCTTGCGAGCTTCCGGCCCGGCGCCGATACGCGCTTCTCTGCCGCCCGCGCGGCGCGGCAGCTCAGTTGCGCGAGTGGGGCGGGCGGGCGTATGCCGCAACGAGGGCTAAGGCGGAAACCACGGCGCCGATGAGGATGAACTGCAGGTTTCGCGACTGACAGGCATCGAGCGCACGCGATAGCTCCGCATTCTGTGCGACTTCGGCTCCGCTTGCGCCCATGCTTAAATGCAAGGCAAGGAGGTACTGAGTATCATAGGAGTGCGGCCCAAAGGCGGATTCGAGGAAGAAGCCGTAGGGCAGTCCGGGTGCGTCGCTGACGACGGCGAACAGGAAGAGGCCCAACGCCGCGATGGCGAAAGCGACGGGTCTGTTGGGGTTGCCGCGGCGCACGAAGAGGTCGACCAACAAGACGGTCACCAGCAGCGAGTAGAGAGTCAGCAGACCGAAACGCAGCAAAATCAGCAGGGGCAGGTGCCAGTCGTCGAGGATGGCGATTTGAGCTCGGAGCGTGTCGCAATAACCGCCTTCGAGCGGGTGCCGGACGTAGAGCCACGTGACGGCGATTCCCAGGGCTGCGACGAGCACCATGTAAAGGCAGGAGGGGAAAAGCCCGGGCAGCTGGATGATTTTCGGCAGCAGCGGCAGGCAGCGCTTCTTGTGCACGGGCAGGCTCCAGCAGGGCAGCATGGCGTCGGCTACAGCCGCCAGCACCATGAAGCCGAGGGCCATGAGAAGCTGATTCTCGGTCAGCGACACATCGACGCCCAGTCCCCACATGGCCAGAAAGATGAGCAGGGGCAGCAGGCCGATGAGGCGCACGGATACGGAGCAATTTTCGGCAGGCGGGGCATAGCTGCGGCGAGCCAGTTCAAGGAAGAGGACGACGAGCAGGATAGCCCAGCTGCCCTGAAGTATCAGGGTGCCCGCCGAAGCCAGTTCATAACTGCCGTTCATGCCCGCGAAGGCGGTGAAGGACATGCTGCCGAAAGCGGCAAGCAAGCATCCGCCGTAGAGGCAGTAGCGGAAGACCGGGGCCAAGCCGGAGCAGAACATAAAAAAGGCGCTCAGCACGAGTCCGGCCTCCGCGGTGTGCAAGAGTGTCTGCAGGTGCCATCCCCGTGCATTGACGGCAACGGTGACGATCTTGTCGCCGTCGACGTAGCTCTCATAAACGACGGCGCCGCTCTCGGGCATGACGAGCAAGGAGAGGATGGCGGTCGTCAGGGCAATTTGCAGGAAGACGGAAAGCCAGATGCCCCAGACGATGCGGCGGGAGCTCAGGGGGGTGAGGCGCATGAAGTTGGTCCCTCGGATGCGCGTGTCGGCGCTGACGGCCTGTGCCGCGCGCAGGGGGATGACGATCATGAGCAGGAGCGGAGCCAGGCTGCTGACGGAGTCCAGGCCTCCGTCCATCGAGCGCAGCCAGATGTAGAGAAGGATCAGCGCGTAGCTGATGAGGAAGAAAGGGCTGCGGTAGGTTTGCCGCAGGTCTCTGATCAGAGCGGCGGGCAGGTAATCCGAGAAGTTACGCTGATTCATGGCGGCGGGCAAGGATGTTAACGAAGGTTTCTTCGAGGGTGTGCTGATGGGGTCTGAAGGAGATCAGGCTGTAGCTTGCGGCGAGGCGCCGGAGTTCGGCAGAGAGCTGAACTTCCGAGGAGGCCGGCGCGGCTTCGCCTTCGCGGGCGGGCGCCGGCACGAAGAGGGCCGTGACGCAGCTGAGGCTCGAGCCCGGGCGCGGCGGCAGGGCGGCGGCGGACTTCCAGAGGGGGGAGGCGCTGAGGTCGGCGACGAGGGCAGCGGGGTCGTCGAGCAGTTCGATGTGTATCTGCTGCCCGACGGTCTCGCTCGCGGCGGCGTTTTCGAGCTCTTGCCGGGAGCCGCGCCCGATGATGCGGCCTTCGTCCATGAAGATCATGCTGTCGCACATCTCGGAGAGTTCCGAGAGGATGTGGGAGCTGATGAGGAGAGTCTTGCCCTGTGATTTGAGCTGCTGCACCAGCTGTTTGAACTCGATGCGCGCCTGCGGGTCGAGGCCGGCGGCGGGCTCGTCCATGACCAGCAGGTCGGGGTTGCCGATGAGGGTTCGCGCGAGGCAGAGCCGCTGCTTCTGCCCCTTGGAGAGGCGGTTGATGCGCCGGTCCTCCAAGTCGCTGAGCCCGCAGAAGGCGATGACGCGATCCACTTCGCTGATGCGCTGCCGGCCGACGAGTCCGTAGCTGCGGGCGTAGTAGTCGATGAAGTCGCGGATGGTCGTGTGGGGGACGGTCTCAAAGTCATCGGGCATCCAGCCGATGCGCGCGATGACTTTTTCGGGTTCGGACAAGAGGTCGATGCCGTCGATCTCGACCGAGCCGGAGTCGGGGAGGTCTTGCGTGGTGATGATGCGCATGGCCGTGGTCTTGCCGGCGCCGTTGGCGCCGATGAGGCCGACGGAGCAAGCGCGAGGCAGTTCGAAGCTGATGTCGTCCACGGCCTTTACGGCGTCGAAGTGGCGCACGAGGTGGCTGACGCGAAGCAGGGGCGGCTGTTGCGGAGGGGCCGAGAGCGGGGCGCCTGGGCTCGCCGAAGGGGGTGTGTCGGGGCTCGTCATGATGGTGTCGCTGGTGGTGTCGCCGGAAAAGGGGGCTGTCTGTCAGGGCTTATGATAGGGAGAACCGCGCGGGCTTGTCAAGCCTTATGCGTGACTTCACAAGGCGGTGCGCGAGAAAGTGCGGCATCGCTTGCGGGCCCGCTCCGGCAACGTGTACAGGCTTGCTCCGGCAACGGGCCCGGCGTTCGGTCATGCGGGCGCGGCGGGATCCGCGAATGCCCTGCCTCGGCGCGGCGGAGGGGCGCGGGGAAGCGGGCGCGAATCGGTGAAATTCGGGCTCGGCGGTATTCGCGTCGCGCTGCGGGTGCATCCCGGCCTTGACTTTGAGGGCGCGGGGTGGTAGAAACTGAGGCTATGGACGATCTTATTCTCGATCACCGCATCGCCAGCTACGAGTGCGGTGCCGATATGCTGCTGAAGCCCTCCGGCTTTCTGCATTTCTGCCAAGAGGTGGCTGAGATGCACGCGGATCGCCATGGTCTCGGCTTTGAGTGGGGCTTGTCACACGGGCTCATCTGGGTGGAGGTTCAGGGCGATTTCGAGTTTCTGCGCCGCCCGCGCTGGAAGGAGCGCGTGACGCTGCGCACGAACACGGGCAAGGCGTCCCCCCTTCAGGCGCGGCGCTTCGTCGAGATGTGCGATGAGGCGGGGCAGACGCTGGCGCGGGCGGATCTCATGTGGGTGCTCATTGATGTGAAGTCTCGCCGCCCGACGCCCTTCCGCAAAGCTGAGCTTGAGCTGCCCGACTCCCCGGCACCGATTTGTTCGCCGCCGGATGCGGAAGCGGCGGCTCTTGCCGCAGCGGCCAAGCCGCAGTGTTGTTCGCTGGTGGCTACGCAGAGGGATGTCGATTTCAACGGGCATATTAACAACGCCTCTTACCTCATCTGGGTGCTCGATACGCTGCCGGGCGACCTGCGGCCGGACGGCGAGCTGCGGCGCGTGCACGTTGCGTTCCGCCACGAGACGATGGCGGGCACGCCTCTCGATATCACCCACCGCGTTGCGGGCAAGGCCGGGCATCACGAGATCAGCGGCGAGGGCCGCTTGCGTGCCGCGCTCGACTTGCTGTGGCTCTGAGTCTCGCAGTGCGGCTTGCGGAAGGGGACGAAGTATGATATCCTTGCGGAGATGAAGGATTTGAGTTTCGACGAACGTATCGACGCGCTTTGCGAGCGGCAGTGCGCCTTCGCTCTCTACCGCCTGCCGGGCGGGCAGCACGATCATTTCTGCATGCAGGAGGACGGGCGCTGCGGCGACGCGCGCGCGACGCTCGATTGCCTGAGCGGGGAGACGGGGCCGGCCTTCGTCATCAGCCCCTTTGTCGGCGAGCCGCTCTGCCTGCGCTGCGAGCTCTCTGAGCCCCCGCGCACCGGGCGCTTCCGCCGCTCGGAGCTGCGCGAGCTGCCGCCGCCCACGACGCGCGAGGCCTACCGCGAGCTGTTTGAGGCCTGCCGTCGGCAGCTGCACCGCGAGGGCGAGTCGGGGCTTCGCAAGTTGGTGCTGGCGCGCTGCTGCGATGAGCCGAGGCCGGAGGGCTTCAGCCCCGCCGCGGCTTTCCGCCGTCTCTGCGAGGAGGCGCCCCGCAGCTTCCGCGCGCTGATGCACACGCCGCAGACGGGCACGTGGCTCTGCGCGACGCCGGAGCTGCTGCTCAGCGGCAGTGCCGACAGCTGGGAGACGATGGCGCTGGCGGGGACGCGCCGATGCAGCGCGGAGCCGTGGGATGCGAAGAATGCCGAGGAGCAGGCTCTCGTCGCGCTTCATGTGCGCGCCGCCGTCGCAGGCGTCACGGAGCGCCTTGAGGAGCAGCCGGCCGAGTCGCTGCCGGCCGGGGAGATTGAGCATCTCTGCTCGCGCATGACTTTCCGCATGAGTCGCCGCTACCTGCCGCAGTTGATTGACGAGCTGCAACCCACGCCGGCGGTCAGCGGGTACCCCGTGCGGCTCGCTATGGAGTATCTGCGCCGGCATCCCGATACGGAGCGCGGCTGCTACGCCGGCTTCCTCGGCCCGGTCGATGCCTGCAGTGCGCGTTTCTTTGTGATGCTCCGCTGTATGCAGGTCTTGCCCGATCGCTGCCGTCTCTACGCCGGGGGCGGCATCATGCCGGATTCGTGCGAGGAGGACGAGTGGCTTGAGACGGAGGCGAAGATGGAGCCGATGCGCCGCCTGCTGCGCTGAGGCCTCCCCCGCTCGGGGTTTCCCCTGCCCCTCGGTGTTTCCCCTGCCCCTCGGTGTTTCCCCCTGCCCCTCGGTGTTTTCCCCCTCCCCCTCTGTGTTTTCCCCCCTGCCGCAGGTGTTGCCCGTGCCGCGGCATCGGTGGCGGCGCGTCGCCGTCGGGCAGCGGGCGGCGGGGCGAGACCGGATGAGCTGCGTCATTTTGGGGATGCGGGCGCGTTTTTTGATTGACGAGCCATGAGGCGCCGAGTAGTATGAGGACAGTGAGAGCGTTCGGCTCCCCCTTCTTCATGTTCCCTTGCACGATGAAACGAATCGTCCTCTACGCCTGCCTGACCGGCATGGTCTCCGCCGCGGCTCTCGCCGATGAGGCGGGCTCCGTCCAAGCGCCTGCAAACGCTCCGTCTCCCGAGGCTCGGGAGGTATCGAAGGAGCTGCTCTCGCCCGTCGCGAGTGCGCTCTCGAAGCTGACCTACGTCAGCGAGGCCAAGCCCCGCCTCGATGCGAAGTATTATGTCTTTCTGCACACGGCCAGCTGGTGTGCGTCCTGCCGCGTTTCGATGCCCAAGGTGATTCAGGCCATCGAGGAGATGGAGGCGGAGAAGGCGCCGATCGAGGTGGTGCTCGTCAGCTACGACCACACGGCGACCGAGGGGCTGCGCTACGCGCAGTCTTCCGGCCATGACTTTCCCGTCGTGATGGACGGCGCACAGGGCATCTACAGCGTTCCCGGCAACAAGAGAGCCGGGGGGATTCCGGACATTCGCATTGTCACGGCGGACGGCGAGCTCGTGTACTCGGGTCTCGCGAAGTATCTGCTGGACTGGAAGGAGCATATCAGCAAGTTTGAACGGGAACGGAGCCGATAATCCCCGCTTTCCCCCCTTTCCCCGCCTTCCCCCGCCTTCCCCGCTTTCTGCCCGCGCCTTGCGTACGATTTCACGCCATTTTTCCCAACTCACCCGCCCATTCTCGGCTCTGACGAGCCGGAAACACCCCACCCGCAACCACACCATACGAAACACATGAATATCAAAAAGCTGTTTGCCTGCACGCTCGTGCTGGCTGCCGTCGCCGCAACCCCGCTGAGCTTCGCCGATGGCGAAGCCGCCGAGACGCCGACCGTTCGCTCTGCCGTCAAGTCCGTCAAGAGCTTCAACGGCAAAATCAACAAGAAGGCCAAGTATTACATCTACCTGCAGTCCGCCAGCTGGTGCGGCCCCTGCAATGCCGAGATGCCCGAGCTGGCCAAGATGTATCCCAAGATGAAGAGGGCGGGTGTGGAGCTCATTCTCGTGAGCGCCGACCGCGATGAAGAGACTGCCAAGGCCTTCCTCAAGAAGTACAAGGCGGGGTTCCCCGGCGTGATGCCCGCTGAGGCGGCGGATTTCCCGGGCTTCCAGCCGGCTTCCGGCATTCCGAATGCGATTATCGTCGACTACAAGGGCAATGTGCTGAAGTCCGGCCACGGCAGCATCATCAAGCAGTGGAAGGAAATCTGCAAGCCTGACAAGAAGGACGACAAGTAAGACGCCCGCTGCGCGCAGCGGCACGAGCTGCGGCACGCGCCGCTGCCGCCGTTACACCTCCGTCTTCGCAGCCCCGCCCGTCGGTCACAACCGGCGAGCGGGGCTGTTGTGCAGGGGGCGCGGCGAGGGCATCGGCGAAAAAAGCCGGGAGGGGCAGGCAAAATCCGATTGACGAAGGGCGGCGCTTCGCGCTACAATGAGGCCGCTATGAAAGAAACACTCGAGGATCTCAAGTCCCGCCGCAGCTGCCGCAAGTACAAGCCGCAGCAGATCAGCCAGGAGGAGCTCAACACCGTGCTGGAGGTCGGCCGCTTCGCTCCCACGGGGCACGGCCAGCAGTCGCCGCAGATGGTTGTGGTGCAGGATCCTGAGCTTGTCAGCAAGCTTTCCCGCCTGAATGCGGAGGTGATGGGCACGACGCGCGACCCGTTCTACGGGGCGCCCACGCTCGTAATTGTGTTCGCGGATGCGACTTCTCGCACGGGTATTCAGGACGCCTGCTGCGTGATGGTCACGCTGCTCAATGCTGCGCACGCCGTCGGTCTGGGCTCCTGCTGGATCAATAGAGCCAAGGAGATGTTTGAGCTGCCCGAGGGTTTTGAGCTCATGCAGCAGTGGGGCATCAAAGACAATTACGAAGGGCTGACCATCTGCATTCTCGGCTACGAGGATGAGGGGGGAGTCATGCCGCCCAAGCCTCGCCGCGAGGGCTATGTCATGTACGTGTGAGGGCTGAGCCCCATCCCGATTTCTCACGCTTTCGATGTAACGAGACCCCGGCGAAGTCGCTTCGCCGGGGTCTTTTCGTAGCGGGTGTGTGCCGCAGAGCCGCAGAGCCGCAGAGCCGCAGGGTCACAGAGCCGCATCGAGCGGGGCGGACGCGTCATTCGCGCATGGCCAGCTCGCGGCGCATCATGAGAGCAACGGTCGAATAGAGTTCACGGCGGGAGAGGGAACCGACCAAGCGCCGCTCGGCGCCCTCGGTGACGGGCAGGGCGCGGCAGTCGCTGTGTTGAAAAATCTCGAGCGCCGTCGGCAGGCTCAGATCAGCATCGAGCAAGGGGACGCTTGCATCAATCAGGTCTCCGGCGCAAGACGAGGGCGGCAGCGGGCGGTCGAGCACGGCGGCGCGGCGCACGACGCCGAGGCAGCAGCCTTGGGCATCCTGAACGGGGACGTTCGCCCCGGGGTGCCGCAGCATGAGGCGCATCACGCGCTCGAGAGGCGTTCGGGGTCCGACGCGCAGGGGGAGCGGGCGGCAGAGGTCGCGGACGCGCAGGTCTCGCAGGGGGGCGTCGAAGGCAGAGGGAGGCCCGGATCGCACGGAGGCATCGTAGAGCGAGCGACCGGGCAGCAGGCGGCCCAGCGAGTAGGCAAAGCCCACCGCGAGCATGAGGGGGAAAATGAGCCGGGCGCTCATCGACAGCTCGATGACGAGCAGCAGAGCCGTCACGGGGGTGCGACCGGCGACGGCGAAAAAGCCCGCCATGCCGATGAAGGCGTAGGCGAGGGCATGCCCCGGCCGGGCGATGCCTGCGGCCTCAGCCCCGCAGCCGAAGAGGTAGCCGACAAAGGCGCCGAGCATGAGCGTAGGCGTCAGCACTCCGCCCATCGTGCCGACGCCGAAGACGACGGCCACCATGAGAGCCTTGAGCAGCAGCAGGGAGGCTGCTTGCTCAAGACTGAATTCGCCGAAGCGAAGGGCGCTTATTGCCTCATAACCGTTGCCGACGATGTAAGGCTCGCTCATCGCGATGCAACCTACGGCCAGTCCCGCCAACATCATGCGAGGCACCAGCCAGAGTAAAGAGCCCGATAGCAGTCGGCGCATCAGGTTGAGCCAAGCGACCCAGAGCTTGCCGAGCACCGCTGCCGCCAAGCCCAACACGAGGCAACCGCCGAGCTCGGCTGAGGTGCCGAAGGAGGCCGGCAGTTCAAAAAGGGCCCCTGCCCCGCCCATCATCCACAGCAAGGAACAGGCCGCGCAGGAAGCGAGCAGGAGGGGAGCGAGCGTGCCGATGCTGAAGGTGCCGACGACGACTTCGCAGACAAACAGGCAGGCGGACAGAGGGGTGTGAAAGGCAACCGTCATGCCCGCCGCAGCGCCGCAGCCCGTCATGAGCCG
This sequence comes from Candidatus Parakkermansia intestinigallinarum, assembly GCF_944389695.1. NCBI lineage: Bacteria > Pseudomonadati > Verrucomicrobiota > Verrucomicrobiia > Verrucomicrobiales > Akkermansiaceae > Candidatus Parakkermansia > Candidatus Parakkermansia intestinigallinarum. Next base: position 47,073 of record NZ_CALXNG010000011.1, on the reverse strand, counting down.
CAGCCGCGACGGTGAGACATACAGCCGGCGCCCGATGCCCGAGGCCGCCACGGCGGATATCTGGATGAGGGCGCCTTCTTTGCCGATGGCGGCCCCGGTTCCCAAGCTCAGCACGGCGGAGAGGCTCCGCAGCAGCCCGCGGCGACAAGGCAGGCGCCCGTTGCCCAGCGAAAAGGCCTCCATGTATTCGGGCTGGGGATGCTTGGCGTTTCGCAGGGCGCAGAGAAGCACGAGCCCCGCGGGCAAAGCCCCGAGCGCGGGCAATACCAAGCGCATGGCGCCGGGCAGAGACGCAAAGCAGGCGACGCGATCAAGCTCGAGTTGCCCGGTGAAGAGGTACTGCACCAGCCGTGTCGCCTCCTCAAACAGAAGGGCGGCCGCGGCGCCCGCCAATCCCATCAGCAGAGCCTGCACAACGATGGCCTGCCACTCGCCGATGTGCAGCAGACGCATGAGGCGCAGCAGGCGGAGCAGGCCGGAGTAGCGCCGGTGCAGCGATCCGTGGTGAACAGGCATGGCGGCAAATCAGCAGAAACGGGCGGCGCGGGGAGGAGGGGACGGCGGGCTTTGCGGAGCCCCCCGCGTCGCAGCGCCTCAGGCAGCCGAGCCGACGTGGGGGAAGGCGGTGCGGGAGGGCGCGTGCACGCCGCGAGCGGGAGCGGTCAGGCGTCGGTGGCCACGCCGTCGCGAATCATCAGAACGCGGTCGCCGCGCGAGGCAATCTGGCGGTCGTGGGTGACGATCACCAGCGTTTTGTTGCCCTCTTCCGCCAGCCCGAAGAGCAGGTCGAGAATCTGGGCACCGATGCGGGAGTCGAGGTTGCCGGTGGGTTCGTCGGCAAAAATGATGTCGGGATCGTTGGCGAGGGCGCGGGCGATGGCCACGCGCTGCTGCTCACCGCCGGAGAGCTCGTTGGGGAGGTGATCCATGCGGTCGGAGAGCCCGACGCGCTCGAGCAGCATGCGCACGCGCTCCGTTGCTTCGCGCCCCGCGACGGCCGTCGCCAGCGATGCGTTTTCGATGGCCGTCAGCTCGGGCATGAGCATGTAGTTCTGGAAGATGAAGCCCATCATGCGGTTGCGGAAGAGGGCGCGCTTGCGCAGCGAGAGCGCGTATATGTTTTGCCCGTCCACGATCACCTCGCCCTGCTGCGGAGGCTCGAGCCCGGCCAGCGTGTACATCAGGGTCGTTTTGCCCGCGCCGCTCGGGCCGCAGAGGAAGACGCGCTCGCCGCGCTTCACATGCAGCGACAGCCCGTGGAGCACCTCAACCTGCTTTTTGCCGATGCTGTAACTGCGGTGCAGATCCGTTCCGCGTATCATGAGCGTGCCAGTTCGATGTTGTCAATCAGGCGCACATCGCCGAACCAAGCGGCCACCGCCAGCAGGGCCGGGCGGCTCTCGTCCGTCAGTTCGTGAAGTGTCTCGGCATCCGTCAGTTCGACGTAATCGGCGCGGACGCCCGGCAGAGCCTCGAGTTCTGCCCGCACGCGGTTGCAAATCGCCGTCGGGGATTCTCCGGCCGAGTAGGCCTCGCGGGCTTTCAGCAGGCTGCGGCGTATCGTCGGAGCCGCAGCCCGGTGCTCGGGCGTGAGGCGCACGTTGCGGCTGGAAAGAGCCAAGCCGTCCGGCTCGCGCACGATCTCGGCACCGTGCAGCGTCACGGGAATGTCGAGGTCGCGCACCATGCGGCGCAGGATCGCCAGCTGCTGGTAGTCCTTCTTGCCGAAGACGGCATCCGTCGGCTGCACCAAGTTGAAAAGCTTGTTGACCACGAGGCAGACGCCGGCGAAATGGCCGGGGCGCTTCGCGCCGCAGAGGACGGTTGACAGGTGAGTCTCCTCCAGACGAATCGAGCGATCCGGGCAATACATGATCTCCGGCGTCGGCATAAAGACCAGATCAACCCCGCAGGACTCACAGACGGCCAGATCATCCGCGGGAGTCTGCGGATAGGTGGCCAGATCCGAGGCGTTGTCAAACTGAACGGGGTTGAGAAACACGCTGGCCACCACGAAGCCGTCGCAGCCGGCGAGCTCGCGGGCCATGCGCAGCAGCGAGGCATGCCCCTCATGCAGGGCTCCCATGGTGGGCACCAGCACCACGCGACGCCCGCGCACCGGTGCGAGTGCAGCGCGCAGCTCCTCTTTGGTTCGTGAAATCTGCATGGGGGGATTGTATCACTGATCCGCCCCGCGTTCAAGGCCGATCTCCGTCCTCCCCTCTTTCCCCGCCGTCCTCTCATGGCCCGCCGTCCGCTCATGCCCCACCTTCCCCCGACGCGACCCGACGCAAGCTGCCGAAACGACGCTTCGCCGAAGAGGGGGAATAACTGCAAATCCCTGACACCGCAGCACCGATCGCAGCTTGACTCGCCACCGTCGCCATGCTATATTCTGCCCAAGCTTACGCAATGAATAACCAGCTCTACATCTACGATTGCCTCACCGGAAAACTGCGTGTTTCAGACGGCAGCATGATGCCCGTCGGCGCAGGGAAACGCAACACCTTCCGCGTCGAAATGGATCGCGAAAACGGCGGCTCCTTCGTGCAGCGCGACGAGGTTTGCCGCTTCTTTCCGCACGGCAACATCGAGAGCTACTCGCTCAACGGCATCAGACTGAAAGGCGATTGCGTCATCAAGCCCAACAACCTCTACCTCATGGTGCTCGCCGGCGGCTGCATCATCTGCTGGTACGGAGACCCGGCCAAACGGCCGAACTTCAGCGGCTACGACCCCGGGACCTGGTACGTCTACGATCGCGAGGCCAGCAGCTGGCACGGTCCGTATGCCCTGCCCGAGCTCAAGGCCATTGCCGCCAAACTGCCGGAGAGCGCCTTGGCCACCTTCAGGGGCCTCGAGCACTGCGCCTTTTACCTCAGAGATCTGACGGAGGTCATCCGGCATCTCGAACGCGGCTCGGCGGTTCCCGCCACCGAGGCTCAGGTCGAGCAGGCCGAGTTGCCGACGGAGCTGCGCTGCCCGTCCTGCTGGGAAAGCTTCAAACGCCGCGAAGCTCTGGCCATTGCGACGCACCCCGACCTGACCTCCGACTCCATTCTCGGCGAGGATGCCATGCAGCGCTTCCTGCCCACGCAACTCAACAGCCACGGCCTGCCCCTCGATGACCGCGGCTCGCCCTGCAGCGAATACGCCTGCCCGCACTGCCACTGCAAGCTGCCGCCCTTCTTCGACAGCACGCGCCAGCACATTTTCTCGCTCATCGGCGTGCCGGCCTCGGGCAAGTCCTACTACCTCGCCTCGATGCTCCACGAGCTCGAGCACGAACTGGCGCGCGAGTTCGGCATGCCCTTCCGCGATGCCGACCCGGCGTCCAACGCTCCGCTCAACGACATGCGCATGCGCCTCTTCTCCGGCGGCTCGGAGAAGGAGACCTACATCGGCAAAACGCGGCTGCAGAGCAGCCTCTACCACCGCGTGTGGCGGCACAATCATTTCTACTCGATGCCCTGCCCCTTCATCTACCGCCTCAACAAGGGCAGTGAAGCCTATTCGCTGGTGTTTTACGACAACGCCGGCGAAAACTTCAACCCCGGGGTACCGGCGGACCAGGCCATCGCCGCCGAACACCTCAACGTCGCCTCCGGGCTCTTCTTCCTCTTCGACCCCACGGCCAATCCCGAGTTCCGCAGTCTGCTCAAGGACAACAAAGACCCGCAGTTGCGCACCGACAACAACATGGCCGGTCGCCAATCCATGCTGCTGGCCGAAACCGAGATGCGCCTGCGCACACAACTCAACCTGCCGCCGAACAAAAAGCTCGACGTACCCCTCGCCTTCATCATCGGCAAGAGCGATACCTGGAGCCATCTTCTGGGTCCCGAGCCGCTGCTGCCGCTGGTGCGCTCCGGCATGTTCATGCCCGAGCACGTCAACGCCAACTCGGCGCGTCTGAGGCAGTTTCTCTTCAATGTCACGCCGCATCTCTGCATGAATGCCGAATCCATTTCGAACAACGTGCGCTACTTCATGGTCTCATCACTGGGCGAGTCTCCGGTGGAGTTCACGGACGACCAAGGGCAGACCCTGCTGGCGCCGCGCTCGGGCATGGTGCATCCCTTCCGCGTGACCGATCCCGTTCTCTGGGCTCTGAGCTGTGCCGAGCCGGCACTCCTGCCCAGCTCACAACACTGAGCGAACAGCCATGTCGTACCAGCTTGTCTTTACCAGCGCAGCGCGGCTTCTCGACGTCACGGCGGCACCGGGTTACGGCGTCGTAGCGCGCACGGCGGGCATGTCCAAGGCGCTCTCCGACAAGCTGATTACCATCAGCGGTTTCAAAGAGAGAGGCGTCAGCGGCATCGTCGGCCCGCAGTACAGCTATCGGCGCATCGAGCATCGCGGCAACGCCTGCCACGTCCTCACGGTGGCGCAATCGGCGGGCAGCGACTACAGCGGCCGCAGTTGTTACATTGCACACCATCTGGTGCTCACCGCCGATGAGGTCGCCGCAATGCGGCACAATTCCAAACGCCCCACGCCCGCCGGCATCATCCATGCGCTGGAGCAAAGCGGCTTCTGGATGAAAACGTGGGAGGGTGAGCCCCGCGAGCTGAGCGGAGACCCCAAACTCTCCGCCGCCCTGCTGCCCGATGCGACCGTGCAGGCGACGTGGAAGGCCCTCACCGGGCACAAAAGCAATGCACGTGCCTTCTTCACCCCGCCCTACGAAGGCGAATGCCTCTGTCTGGTGCCCGAGGGTATCCTCTCAGAACAACTGCTCCTGCTGATCAACGAAAGCGACTGGCTCTCCTCGTCCCGAGGCTGGGGGCGCACCTTCACCACCCACGGCAACGAGACAGACAGCTTCTCGACCACCCAGCGCATCTTCGCCAACGAGGGCAGCTCGCTGCAAGAGCGCGCCTACCGCTCGCAGCGCCCCATTCTGCGCATCCTGCCCGATCTCATCCTGCCGGTACCGGATCCCACCGCCGAGGGGCCCGGTCGGCGTCCGGCGCAGGACTCCGACTCACCCCTCTCGAGCATCAACGTCCCCCCCTCTACCACGAGCATGGCGGGCTGGCCCTACCGCTACTGCGAATCGGACGACAGCGAAACCTACGACTTTCCGCCCAAGCGACTCAACTGGCTGCGTCTCTGCGGACTGCTGCTCGGCATTGCCGTCCTCGCCTCCGGGCTCTCCATCCTCGTCGAGCATCACTACGCGCGCACGGCGGCGGCGGCCAGCGCCTCTGCCTCGCCCTCCCAACGCGGCAACGGAAGCCGGAGCAGCCACCGACGCCCCAAGAGCTCGCTGCCGGAAAATGCGCTCGACAGCGGAACCGTCGTCGGAGCCAAACTCACGCAGCAGGATATCGTTGCCAGACTGCGCGACCTCAGCCGAGAGCCCTACAGCCACAACAACACGCAGCTCGTGCTCGACAAGCTTGAAAAGGGAGCTCTCGAGCTCGAAGCGACCGACGACGCAGAGCTGCAACAGCTCATCAACTGCCTGCGAGCTCTCAACCGCGCCTCCGCCATCACGACGGGCTTCGCCGATGATCTGTCGATCATGATGGACTTCATCGAAAGCTACAACCGCCAAGCCGAAGAAGCCGAGCGGCTCGATGCCCAGTCCCTGTGCTCGCTCTACATGAACGAGGCGACCTACGGCCGCATTCCCGACCACAGGTGGCACCGCGCCCTGCTCGACGACCTCCGGAGCTGGAGGGCTCTGCTGGACAAATATCCGCTGCTGCGCATCTGGTTGAGATCCAACAGTGCCTACATGGGCATTCTGCTGAGCCGCTGCGCGTCCGCAGACGACGAAGGGCTTCAGACTTCGCCCTCCGTTCCGCGCTTCCGCCCGGAGCCCGCCGTCGACGGCCGCCCGGCCGACAGCGGCAGACGAAACACCTACCCCTCCCCTCGCCCGAACAAGCTCCGGCCTCTTCCCCTTCCGTCCGCCGAGAGGCCGGAAGGAGCGGACAATGCGGCCCCCGCTCAACCCTCGAGCCAACCCGCGCCTCAACCCGGGGTTCAACCCTCGAGCCAACCCGCGAGACAACTCGAGCCGCAACCCGCGAACCAACTCGGCGCAAACGGCAGCGCCCTGCGGCAGCAAGCGGCGCGTCCAGCAACCTACGTCGGCACTCCGCAGCCCGTGAGCACCCCTCCGGATACGGCTCCGGCAGTCGGGGCACCTGTTGATCCCACACTCGGCCGCCCTGCCCAGTCACCTTCGCCCCGGGCGGAAGAACGCCCTGCCCATGAAGCATAATGGCCGGAGCCCCCTCCCCAGAACAGCTGCGTGAACGCCACCTTCGGCAGCTGAGACGCTACGCGCTGGAAGGCAACAACGAGCGCCTCGAAGAGCTGCTCGCGTCCATGATTGCTCAAGACCCGACGGACCACTTTGCCGCCGAAGAACTCGAGCGCCTGCACCGAGGCGAGCGCCTCTGCATCCTCGAAAGCAGCCGCGAGCGACGGGAGCGCCTGCACCGAGAGAAAGTCAGCCGCCTCATCGAGCTGTGCAACGACTACACCACGCGGCGCCGCGAATGGGTCGACCTGCCCTCGCGGCAACTGAGGGAATACCGAGACCTCGTCAGCCGCGCCGTTCCGCCGCAGCAAGCCTCGGGCTTTCTGCGCGAGCTCGACCATCTGCTCAACAGGCGCCGGAGTTCCCTCATCCGCCGCGGGGTGCTGGCCGCCGCGGGGCTGAGCCTAGCTCTCGTCATCGTCCTAGGCGTCAAAGTCTGCAACGAACAGGCCCTCGCCCTTGACGAAAACCTGCGCGTTGCTCTTCTCAACGACGATTGGACCCGCGTCGAACAACAGCTTGCCGAAGCCGACTCCTTCACCCTGCGGCTCTGCAGCCAGCAACTGCGCCAGCGCATCGACCTCGCCGAAAAATGGCAGCAGCAGCAACGCGCCGAATACGCCCGCCTCCGCGACAGACTCGTCGCCTGGCAAAACAACCCGGCCGAGCTCGCCGCTCTCGGCGAAGCCTACCACCGCCGCTACGCATCCGAACTCAGCAAACTCGCCGTACCCCACAGCGACCTGAGCCGCCGCTGGCACGAGCTAGAGACCAGCCTTCGGCAAGAGCAATACCACCGCATCACCCGACTGGGCGACCAACTACGCGCCCCGCTCCCGCCCCTTCCCGCCATGACGGGCGATACGCAGGCCGACACCGCCGCCATCGCCGCCCATCGCCGACTCATCGAGCAGCGGCGCGACGCCTTCCGACAAGCCCCGCCCGACTACGGCTTCAGCCCGGACATCATCGAGCACCTGAGCCCCCGAGAAAAGCAGCTCGACGCCCTCGAGCAAGACATCGCCGGCCTGCAACGCCTCATCCGCGACCTGTCGCAAGCCGACAACTACCGGAGCTACACGAGTATCCTCAAGGGCTACGCTCCTCAGGCATACGGCCCCGCGCTCGCCCTCGTGAACGGCGTGCGGGATTTGCCGCATGAAGGGGACCTGCTCGAACACGTGCGCAACAGCGGCGTCGGCGTCCCGCACGACATCCTGGACAAAGCCCTGCGCAGAGGCGGCAGCTCCTTCCCCGCCGCCGTTCCGGCCACACATGAACAGACCGGGCTGGCCGAGCAAATCTTCGTATCCGTGCCGCTCAACCGCGTCTTCTACCGCTACCGCAACGCAGAAGGCGCCACCGCCCTCTGCGAGGAAAAAGCCGTCGCCATCCGCGATGTCCGCAGCTACGTCGACGTGCGCATCACCCGCTCCGTTTTCGACCCGAACTACAAAGTCGACGGCGAGAACACCTTTGTGTGGCCCTACGCGGAATCCGTGACGGAAACCGTCATCGATGCCACCCCGCTGCTCGAAGCCGCCGGCCTCGAACGCCCCCTCTTTTACGGCGGCAACCTGCCGCACATGCTCGAAAGCGTCATCAACGGAGAGGCCCCGCACTGTCCCCCGCTCGCCCGCGCCTACCTCTACGACCTGCTGCGCCGCATCACGCTCGGACACAGCAGCCGAGAAGTCAGCGGCCTGAGCTTCTCGCCCTCGATGCGCGCCGACTTCCGCTCCTTCGAAAAGCTTTGCCGTGAATGCCGCCTCAACTTCGAAGACGGCATGTGGCTGCGCGAAAGCCCCCGCCATACGCGCCTCAACGAAATCTTTGCCGCTTGGTTCCGCCTGCGTCAAGGCCGCCATTATAGCCGGGAAATTGCTGATAACTTCTCGGAAATCGCCGACATACGCCCCCACTACGCGGGCTTCATCGGCCCGGACGGGCAACTGATCCTCAGCCCGAAGCAAGCGGGAAAACTGCCGCAGGGCAGTCGCCTCTGGTACCTGAGTCGCCGCAGCGACAACAACCGCGCCGCAGCCGGCGCGAGCGGCGCTGACGGGGAGCCCGCCCTCTCCGTCGGCCATTGCGGAGAAGCTCTCGATGACCCCATCCCCCTCAGCCCCGTCTTCACCGTCAAATAAGCCGAGCGCGACGCGCCGCCGCGAAGACCGTCGCTCGCCGCAGCGCTGTCTCGACCGACAGAACCCGCTGTAACTCAAGGCGCATAGGGGGCTGCCGCGAGCTCGCCCGGCGGAGCCTGTGAAGAGGCGATGTGCGGTCGGAGACTCGGCCGCGCATCGCCTCGGCTATAGCCGCGAAGCCCGACGAGCGGGCAGCATTCTCATCCTCCGCCGTTGCCGCCTCCCTTCCCCCGCCGATTCAACCGTCCCGTCGAAAAATCAGCATAACAGGAAGTCGAAATGACTTGACGGCGCCCATTTGCCCTGCTAGTATGATACGGTCTTGTCGGCTTTGCCGATAAACTACACATCGTCGAATTTTGCAATCATCAACCACTATTTCACCATGCTCATCGCCCTTATTTCCGACATCCACGACCATGAGATGCACCTGATCGAAGCCCTCCGCGAAGCAGATAAGTGCGGTTGCCGACACCTGCTCTGCATGGGTGATCTGAGCGGACTGAATACCCTGCGCCTGCTGCGCGACATATGGCCGCACCCCATTGACCTCGTCTTCGGCAACAATGAGGACGACCGCAAGTCGCACCTCAGCCTCGCCTCGGGCATGCGCGACCTGCACCACCACGGCACCGAAGGCGATCTGAGCCTCGGCGGGCGGCGCATCTTCATCACCCACCACATGGAGGACGCCGCGCGCGCCGTCGAAAAGCAGCTCTACGATGCCGTCTTCTTCGGGCACACACACGTGCAGGAGCAACTGATGATTCGTCGAACACTCGTCGCCAACCCCGGTGAAATCTGCGGCAACCGATGCCCGGCCGGATTCGCCGTCTACAACACCGACACCAACGAAGTGGCCATGCGGCGGCTCTGAAGCCGCCGTCAAGCCCGCCGCCAAACTCGCCGTCGAGTCCCGTCGCCCATCCGCCAAGCCCCGCCTCCCTTCGCTCCCCGCTTTCCGCCGTGGATTACCTCGTTGTCAGACTCAGCGAACTGCCGAGCCGCCTCGCGGATCCGGCTCTGCTCAGTGCTGACGAACGCCGCGAAGCTGAGCGCCGAGGCGAGCCCTACCTCTTGGTGCGCAGCCTGCTGCGCCGAGAGTTAGGGCGGCGTCTGGGGCAGCCCCCCGCGCAGCTGAGGCTGCGCCGCAATGAACACGGCAAGCCCGAGCTCGACGCAGCTCCCGGCGAAGACATTCCCCTGCACTTCAACATCAGCCACAGCGGCGAATTGCTGTGTCTGGCTTTTGCCCACAGCCCCATCGGCGTTGATATCGAGAAACACCGCGCACGGCCCTTTGACAAATTGGCGAAGCGCTTCATGGGCGAAGCGCAACTCGAAGCCTTCCGCGCCCGAGGTTGCCCCGCTGATTTGTTTTTCGACTGCTGGTGCACCATGGAGGCTCTCATCAAGCGCGACGGCCTGAGCCTCTGGCAGGCACGCCGCTACCCCTTCACCTGCGAGCAGGGGCGCATCCGCCTGTTGCAGGGCGAGCCGCCTCGCTGCCTGAGACTCTTCACCCCGGCACCGGGCTACAGCGGCGCCGTCGCCTGCGACGACAGCTGAACCGCACGCCCTTCCCTCGGGCAAGAGCCGCACGCCTGCCATGCCACGCCCGCTCCAGCCCCGCCCGGACTCTCTCCTGCCCCGCCCGGACGACACGCTCGGCTCGGAGAAGAAGCTGCGCCGGAGAAATCTTGACATCAGACATCTTTCTGCTAGGATAGGGGCAAGCAAAACCTTATACTACCATGGCCACCATCCGCCCCTTTGCCGCCCTGCGTCCCCCGAAACACTGCGTCGAACAAGTCTCCTGCCTTCCCTACGACGTCATGAACCACGATGAAGCCTGCGCCATGGCGGCCGGCAATCCCTCCTCCTTCCTGCACATCTGCCGCGCGGACATCGACACGAGCGACGAGGCCATTCACGACGACGTCACCTATGAGAAGAGCCGCGAGAATCTCGCCGACTTCATCCGCCGCGGCTTTCTGGTGCGCGACGCGACGCCCTGCTACTACATCTATCGCCAAATCATGTGGGGACGCGTGCAAACCGGCATCGTCGGCTGCGCCTCCGTCGATGAATACCGAGACAACACCATCCTGAAGCACGAGCTCACCCGCAAGGAGAAGGAGCTGGACCGCATCCGCCACTTCGACGCCTGCTCCGCGCAGACGGAGCCCGTCTTCCTCGCCTACCGCAAGCACGAGGGCATCGCCGCCGAGATCCGCGAGTGGATCAAGTTTCACAAACCCGAATACGACTTCACAAGCAGCGACGGCGTCACGCACCTGCTCTGGCCCGTCGATGCTCCCGCCGTCATCGAGTCGATCCGCCGAGGCTTTGAAGAAGTGCCCCACCTCTACATCGCCGACGGCCACCACCGCACGGCCTCGAGTGCCGCCGTCTCGGATCTGCGCCGCCGCCAACACCCCGACTACAGCGGAGCGGAAGAGTTCAACTATCTCATGGCCGTCACCTTCTGTGATGAAGACCTCTTCATCATGGACTACAATCGCATCGTCGCCGATCTCAACGGCCTCAGCCCCGAAGCCTTCCTCGCGAAGGTCGGCGAGACCTTCACCGTGGAGCCCGCCGCACCCGGCGCACCGCACGCGCCGCACACCAAGCACGAGTTCGGCATGTGCCTCGGCGGCAAGTGGTACGTGTTGAGAGCTAAAGCCGGCAGCTACGACGAAGGGCACCCCATTGAAAGTCTCGACTGCGCGATTCTGCAGCGCAACCTGCTCGCTCCCATCTTGGGCATTGACGACCCGCGCACCAGCCCGCGCATCGACTTCGTCGGCGGCATCCGAGGACTCGGCGAGCTTGAGGCACGCTGCGGCAAGGGCGTCGCCTTCTCCCTCTGCCCGGTCACCATGGCCGACCTCTTCCGCGTGGCTGACAGCGGAGCCATCATGCCGCCCAAGTCGACGTGGTTTGAACCGAAGCTGCGCTCCGGCCTCTTCGTGCACGAAATTGAACGCTGAGTCCTTCGTCTTTCACCCCCCACCATTCGTTTTTTCACCATGAAAATCCTCATTCCGACCAAGCTCGACAAAGCCGCTGCCGGCACCCTCGCCGCCGCCGGTTACGACGTCGTACAAAACGACAACGACCCGATTGAAGCCCTCGTAGCGGCCAACCCGGACGCCGACGGCCTCATCGTCCGCTCCGAAAAAGTCACCAAAGACATCATCGACGCGCTGCCCCGGCTCAAATGCGTCATCCGCGCCGGCGCCGGCTACGACAACATCGACTACGTCTACGCCCGCAGCAAAAACATCGACGTGATGAATACCCCGGGCGCCAACTCCAACGCCGTCGCCGAAGAAGTCATCGCCATGATTCTGGCCGCCTACCGCTACATCGTCCCCGGCGATGTCACCACGCGCGCCGGCGAGTGGAACAAGAAAAAGTACATGGGCCACGAGCTTACCCGCAAGACGGTCGGCATTCTCGGTCTGGGCAACATCGGCCGCATGCTGGTGAAGCGCCTCCAAGGCTTCGAGTGCACGGTGCTGGGCTACGATCACTTCCTGTCGCGCCAGCGAGCCATCAACATCGGGGCCACACCCGCCGAGCTCGATGAAATCTTCTCGACGGCCGACATCATCTCGATCCACGTACCCGGCGGCCCCTCCACGCGCGGCATGATCAACGCCGAGCTCATCGGCAAGATGAAGGACGGCGCCATGCTCATCAACTGCGCCCGCTACGGCGTCATTGACGAAGACGCCCTGCGCGCCGCCAAAAAAGCCGGCAAAAACATCATCTACTGCACCGACGTGCACCCGAAGGATGCCGCAGCCCAGCAGCCCAGCGCCGATATCGCCGATCTCATGCTGCCGCACCTCGGCGCCAACACCAAGGAAGCCAACAAGATGGCCGCCATGCGCGCCGCCTCGCAGATGGACGCCTACTTCAGCAAGGGCGATACCTCATGCGTCGTCAACGCCGAAAAGCCCTCCGACCTCAATCCGGCTCACCTGCAGCTCGCCGCCATGCTGGGCAAGCTCGCCTACCGAGCCGGCGGCAGCAAGCCCATTCGCCGCATTGAGTGCACCTTCTACAACAACCTGCGAGCCTACCGCAAGTGGTTCACGCCGTGGATTCTCGAGGGAGCCGTTCCCGGGGCGGAGCACGGGCTGATGCCCGCTGCGGCCGAGGCCTCGCTGCGCGAACACGGCATCGTCTTTGTCGCCCGCGAGCCCCTCGACGACAAGCTCTACGATGACGCCCTCACGCTCGATCTCTTCATGGAGGCAGACGGCGAGCAGCACAAGTCGAGCGTTCGCGGCATGCTCGTGGACGGCCAGCCGGTCATCTCGCGCCTCGGCGTCTTCGACCACCTCTATGCCGCCCTCTCCGGCAACACCCTAGTGCTGCGCTACAAAGATCGCCCCGGCGTCATCGCCGTGATCGGTCAGGCTCTCTCGCAGGCCGGCATCAACATCGACAACATCATCGCGCCCCGAGATCCCGCTTCCGGCGACGCCCTCGCCGTCATCAAAACCAACCTCCCCGTCAGCGAGGAGCAGGCTCTCGCCATCGCACAGGCCATTGAGGCGTCTCAGTACATTGCCCTGAGCATGTGAGGCTCCCTCCCGCTCTCGGCACGGCAGACACCCGAAAAAGCAATCGACAGGCACCGAACAACGGATGCGCAACCCGCCGCCGACTCCGCGTCAGCGGCGGGTTTTGTCATATTCCCTGCCCCGAAGCCAAAAAGCGAGCCACAGCCCCGTCTCGGGACTGTGGCTCGGCATGATAAACCTCTCGGCATCATCATCCTCTCGGCGCGACAAGCATCGCCGGAAGGCTCGCTCTCTCTGTCGGCGCTCGCGCTATCAGGCCTTATAGCTCTCCACCAAGGTCTTGGTGCGCTCGCGCACACGCGCGATGCGAGACTTCAGCTCCGCCTTATAGGCCTCCTTGTCGGGCATCGGGCGGCGCGCCACGCCGGAAATCACCGCCGCCTCCGCAATCGCGGGGCAGAGGTACTCGATCATGCGCGGATCAAAGGGCTTGGGAATCACGTAGTCACTGCCGAAGGTAAGCGGTTGACCGGCGTTGGCCGCCACCACCTCGGCGGGCACCTCCTCGCGAGCCAGATCCGCCAGAGCGCGAGCCGCAGCAATCTTCATCGCCTCGTTGATGCAGGTCGCCTGCATATCGAGAGCCGCGCGGAAAATGTACGGGAAGCAACTCACGTTATTCACCTGATTCGGCCAGTCGCTGCGGCCGGAGCCCATAATGCAGTCGGGGCGTGCGGCCTTGGCATCCTCGTACGTAATCTCGGGATCGGGATTCGCGCAGGCGAAAATAATCGGATGGAGAGCCATACTCTTCACCATCTCGGGCTTCAGCAAGCCCTTCTTCGAAAGCCCGAGGAAGATATCCGCCCCCTGCAACGCCACCTCGAGCGTGCAATCCTCACTCTGAGCGAAAATCGCCTTCGTCGGGTGCAAATCCAAACGCCCGGTATGAATCAGGCCCTTGGAGTCAAACATAAAAATATTCTCGCGGCGCACGCCGAGAGCCATGTAAAACTTCGCGCAGGCAATACCCGCCGCACCGGCGCCGCACACCACGCACTTCATATCCTGCAACAGGCGCCCCGTCAGGTGAGCCGCATTCAGCAGAGCCGCACCGGAAATCACCGCCGTACCGTGCTGGTCGTCGTGAAAAACGGGAATATTCATTTCCTCGCGCAAACGCTGCTCCACGATGAAGCACTCCGGAGCCTTGATATCCTCCAGATTGATCGCACCGAAGGTCGGCTCCATCGTCTTGATCACCTCGATCAGCGTCTCGGGCTTCTTGATATCAAGCTCGATATCAAAAACATCGACATCTGCATAAACCTTAAAGAGCAGACCCTTGCCCTCCATCACCGGCTTGGCGGCCTGAGCCCCGATATTGCCGAGGCCGAGCACGGCCGTACCGTTGCTGATCACGCCGACCAAATTACTCTTGCCCGTGTACTTCGACGCCAGCGTCGCATCGCGCGCAATCTCAAGACATGGCTCCGCCACGCCCGGAGAATAGGCCAGAGTCAGGTCATCAATCGTAAAACAGGACTTGCAGGGGAGCACCTCCAACTTACCGGGTCGGGGTTGCTCGTGATATGTCAGGGCATTATCAGCCAGATCGTTGCTCATGAAACTCGCGTATGGTTTGAGGGAACATTATATCGCCTTTTTCCCGATTGGCAAGTCAAGTTTTTCACAAGGGACACATCTTCTTGCCCGTCAATGAGCTGTACAGCAAAAAACTTCCGCTGCCGCCGCAGCCGTAACCATCGGCCCAAAGCGAAGCCCCGACGAAAAAAACGCCCCCAACCCGCAATTCAGCCTTGCCAGACCCGCCTCATCCTCTATCATGTCGCGCCATGACAACCGGTAACAAGGCATCATTCTCCTCCGGCATCCTCCTCATCGTGCTCTTCTCCTGCACGGCCTGCTACCTCGCAGACTTCAGCTGGATCAAGCAACTTCGCTTCAGCCCGCTCATCGTCGGCATCATCGTCGGCATGCTCTTCGCCAACACCCTGCGGCGACAAGTACCCGCCGAATGGAACCCCGGCATCAGCTTCTGCTCCAAACAAATCCTGCGCACCGGCATCGTCCTCAACTCCTTCAATCTCATCCCCGCCGAAGGCCTGAAAGTCATCGAGCAGATCGACACCTTCCTGCTCACCATGGCCATGACGGCCCTCGGCGTTGAAACCGGCTTCGACAAGTTCATGAAGGCCGGGCCCAAGCCCTTCCTGCTTGCCCTCATCCTCTTCGTCCGGCTCGTCTTCGGCGGCTACTGGCTCGTCAAAGGCAGCTGTGCGCTGCTGAGCTGACGGCGCAGAGCCCGGCCGCATCCGCATGCCGAGCTGCGTCAGTGCTCGGCGGTGTTAGCGCCCGGCGGCGTCAGTGCCTGGCTGCGTTAGCGCCCGGCTGCGTCAGTGCTCGGTTGCGTCAGTTGCGCCCGGCTGCCTCGGCCGCATCGGCTGCCCTCCGGCTGAGTCGCACTGCCATTTTTCCGTCCGCCACCGCCGCGAAAGCAGCGGTGGCGTTTTGCCGGATGGGCCTACAACTCAATCTTGATGCCGAACGCCGACGCCAGCGCGTCGAGCTCCGACGGCGCCGCAAGACCATCCGGAGACGCAGCGGCCAAAGCCTCCTCCGGCGCACTCATCAGCTGCTCCGGCCGCAGCGAACGCAGCGTGAAAAGCAGCGACGGATCCTCGTCAATCAAAACACCGGCAGCATAAATCGCCGCCGCCGCATGCGGACAGGGCTCCACCCAGTCGGGGCAGCTGCAGCGCATGCGCCAATCCTCCGGGCCGGGCAACAGCCCGGTCTCCGGGTCGCAAAGCCGCTCCAGCAGCGGAGCATCGAGCTTGCCCTCCAGCAGCGAAACGCAAGACGCGATGTGCCCGCAACACGCCGCACGCAGCGCCTCCAAACGCTCGCCATCGAGAGGCGCCAAGCGCAACTCCACCTCATAAAGCACATCCGCACTCACCAGAGCCTCCATGCGCCCCTCGGCAATACGCAAATCGAGCACGCAACCGTGGCGCAGCAAACGGCGCCCGGGCGCCAAACAAAGCCCTCCCTCCTCGCCATCGGCCAGCCGACGCATCCAAGCGCTCCCCCAGAAGTGGTCGGCGAGACGGCGCCCCTTCCCGACAACGGGATGAAGCTCACGCCCCTCCTCGCGCAGCTCGCGCAAACGCTGCGAAGCCAGACGCGCCAAATCAGCCGTCCTCAGACGCGGCGCACCATCATCCGAATCGCAACAACACATCGCCGAACACCCGAAAAGAGATATAAAAAAACAAAAGCCGTGAAAAGAAAAGGTGCGGGAGGGGCGCTCCCGCACCGAAAAAACTCCCCTCACCGCCTCATCAGCGGCAAGAGAACGCGCCGCATAGCGCACTTACTTCGTCACACTCTTGAAATACTCAAGCGTCGTCTTGAGCCCCTCCTCGAGCGAGAACTGCGGCTTCCAGCCGGCAGCCATGAGCTTATCGGCGCAGGCGCGGGAATGCTTGACATCGCCGGGACGCTCCGGCAGGTGCACAATCTTCGACGACGAACCCGCCGCCTCAATGATAATCTCCGCGAGCTTGTTGATCGTCATCTGACCACCGTAGCCCACATTGTTCACCCCGGTCACCTCGGGATGCTCAGCGACGTAAGTCAGAGCGCCGACAATATCCTTAACGTAGATGAAATCGCGCGTCTGCTCACCGTCGCCGAAGACCGTAATATCCTCGCCCTTGATCGCCTTCTCCATGAAAATCGGCACGGCGGCGGCATAGGCACCCTTGGGATCCTGACGCGGGCCAAACACATTGAAGAAGCGGCAGCAGCCCGTGTTAACCTGCCCCGTCGTGCGGAACATCTCCATGTAATACTCACCGTCAAGCTTCGTAATACCGTAGGGGCTCTTCGGCTCGGGGTACATCGTCTCGACCTTCGGCACCACGGGATTATCGCCGTAAATAGCCGCGGACGAAGCCAGCACAACCTTCTTGACACCCGCCTTGGAAGCCTCCTCGAGCACCGTCAGCAGACCATTGACATTGAGATCAATGCACTCGCGAATCTTCGTCATCGACTCGGGCACCGAGACCAGAGCCGCCATATGGAAAATGTAATCAATACCCTCAACCGCCTTAGCGACAAGCTCGCGATCCGTAATAGACCCCTCCATGAAGGTCACGTTGAGACCGTCGAGGTTTTTCTTGTAGCCGGTACGAAGGTTATCGAGCACGCGGATCTCCTCTGCGATACCCTGATAATGCTCTGCGATATGCGAACCGATGAAACCGGCGCCGCCGGTAATGAGAATCTTCATGTTGTGAGAGTGGGGGATGTTAACGCCGAGAGTATAGCCCCGAACGCACTTTTTGGCAAGGAAAAAGCCTGAGCTGCGGCAACGCAACTTTCAGGCGGCGGACGGTCAGCTCGTCTTTTGCCTCTCTGAGCGTTGACTTTCGGCCGCATCCTGGTATCCTGGAGAGCGTGATGGACGACGCATCCTTTCTACACGAGGGGTTTTACGATTTGCTGCTGACGGAGGCTCGGAAGGCAGCGCTGGAACGGTTGGATACAAGCCGGTGGCGGGCAGTTTATGATAGCGCGCCGGAGGGGGAGGGTCTGCTGCTCGCGCTCTCATCTCACCTCAGTGTGGAGATTCTCAACTTTCTTCGCGCTCGCTGCGGGGATGTGCCGCCGGATCGTTGGCTGCCGCAGCTGCGTGCGGTGCTCTGCGATGAGTCGTTTCGCTCGATGCTGCACGGGCTGCTTTTGCCGGCGCCGATCGAGAGCAAGGACGGCGCTCAGGGGAAGGGCGAGCCGAAGGCGAAGCGTCTGATGGCGATTCGCCGACGCGGCCTGAGGCTCGCTAAGGAGGAGAGTTTTGAGAGTCTCAAAGCTCTGCTGCCGACAACACCGCTGGGGGGCTCGGCTCTTCTGACGGGGGCTGAGGGTTCGCCTTCTCTGCTCGCCGAGCTGACACGCGAGCTGAGGAGCTGCGACCGCGCGGATTGGCTGGTGTCGTTTATCCGCCTTTCGGGTCTGTCGGCGCTGATGCCGACGCTGGAGAATTTTACGGCGACGCCGGCGCCGGACGGCGGGCCTCGCCTGCGGGTGGCGACGACGACGTACATCGGCGCGACGGACTCAAAAGCAATCGAACGGCTCTGCGAGCTGCCGAATACCGAGGTACGGATCTGCTATGATACGAGTGCGACGCGCATGCACGCGAAGAGTTATATTTTTCACCGTGCAACGGGATTCGGTTCGGCCTATGTGGGCTCGTCGAATGTGTCGAAGTACGCGCTCGATCAGGGCTTGGAATGGAATGTGAAGATCAGCCAGCGGGAGCTGCGGCATCTGTGGGAGGCGGTGACGGCGTCTTTCGAATCGCACTGGGAGGATAGGCGCCATTTTCGCTCGTTCGATGTATCGCAGCTGTCGCAGTTGCGCGCTGCGCTGGAGAGGGAGAAGCACCCGCACGAGGCCGGGGCGGCCGGGGCGGCGGCGGACAATGCTCCGGTTTCGGTTTTTTACGATTTGCAGCCGCGCACGCATCAGCTGGAGGCTCTGGAGGCGATTGCGCGTGAGCGACGGGCCGGTATCAATCGTCACTTGATTGTGGCGGCAACGGGGACGGGCAAGACGATGGTGGCAGCGTTTGATTTCGCGCGCTTCCGCCGCGAACACCGCGGGGCCCGCCTGCTTTTTCTGGCGCACCGGGTGGAGATTCTCCGCCAGGCGCTGGTGAGTTTTCGGCAGGTGCTGCGCGACGGTGATTTCGGTGTTCCGGTGGACGGCACGCACCCACCGAAGCCCGGAGATGAAAGCCGGAGCTGGTTCTGCACGGTGGATAGTCTGAATGTCCGTCTGGAGGGGATGAGTCCTCGGGCCTTCGATTACGTGGTGATTGATGAGGCTCACCACAGCGCGGCATCGAGTTATCTCAAGTCGCTCGAGTGGCTTGAGCCGCTCTGCTTGTTGGGGTTGACGGCGACGCCCGAGCGCATGGACGGCGTGAATATCTTGCCGCTTTTCGGCGGGCGTTTCACGCATGAGTTGCGCTTGGCGGATGCCATTGGCGCGGGGCTCTTGAGCCCATTCATCTACTTCGGTCTTGCGGATGAGCCCGAGCTGGATTTCTCGCGGCTGGATTGGCGCGCGGGCAGATATGACACGAAGGAGCTGGGGGCTTTGCTGGAGCACAATGAACAGCGCGCCGGCTGGGTGCTGGCTCAGCTGGATCGCCGCGTGGAGAATTTGCGCGGCATGCGGGCTCTCGGGTTCTGCGTGACGGTGCGCCATGCGGAGTTTATGGCGGATTTCTGCAATCGCCGCGGGCTGCCGGCTCTTGCTCTGACGGGCAAAAGCGATGGTGAGCTGCGGCGGCAGGCGCGCCGCATGCTGGAGAGCTGTGAGGTGAATGTGATTTTTACGGTTGATCTCTTCAACGAGGGTGTTGACCTGCCCTTCGTGGATACGCTGCTGTTTTTGCGACCGACGGAGAGTCTGACGGTGTTTCTTCAGCAGCTGGGGCGCGGGCTGCGCGTCGACCGCGATAAGGCGCATCTGACGGTTTTTGATTTCATCGCAGCGCAGCACGGTTCGTTCAACTATGCGCGCCGCTTCGAGGCGCTTTGCTGCCGCCCCTGCGGTCTCAAGCGTATGGAGGGGCAGCTCAAATCAGGCTTTACGGACTTGCCGACGGGCTGCATGGTGTCGCTGGAGGAGACGGCGATGGAGAGTGTTTTGGCGAATGTCCGCGCGCATCTGAAGCGCCTGAGTTCGCGAAGCGGTATTTGTGCGGAGCTTCATAAGGAGAGGCAGAGACGTGGCGGAGCCGTTTTGCCGCTGGGGGATATGATGGAGTTGCTGGGCTGCGACAGCCCGGATGATATTTATGCGCGTGGGCTCCCCTGCATCCTTCAGGGCCGGCCGGAGGAGGAGCTGCTCGAGGCCGCGGAGGAGGAGAAGGATGTGGCCGTGCTTTATGAAACGCCGCTGGCGAAGGGGATGCGCCGTCTGCTGCTTCAGACGGACGCTGAGCTGCTGCGCGAGGCGGCTCAGGGGCTGCAGACCTCCGAGCTGCCCGCAGGTAGCGACGGGACGTCGCCGGCAAGTTTGTTTTATTCGGTGCTCTGGAGTCAGGATATGGCGGCACAATACGGTCTGGAAAAGCTGCATGCTGCCTGCTGTGACTCGCCGGGGCTGAAGCGCGATCTTCAGGAGTTGGCGAGCTGGCGCCTGCGCCACGGGGCGCATCCGGCGGGAGAGTTCGTTGAGGGGATGGGGGCGCTTCGCCTGCATGCGGCCTACACGCGCGAGCAGGTGATGCTGGCGCTCGGGGTGTCGCGTTTCGAGAGTCGGACGCTCTTTCAGGAGGGGGTGTACTTCCTGAAGGAGCGCAACATTTATCTTTTCCTGGCGGATATTGAGAAGGATGAGCGCTTGTTCTCGCCGACGACGATGTACGAGGACTACGCCATCAGCGAGACGCTCTTTCACTGGCAGAGTCAGTCAAAGACGGCGGATAAGAGCCCGACAGGGCAGAATTTCATTCACCACGAGGAGAGGGGGATTCGCCCGATGCTGTTTCTGCGGCGCTGCCGCCGCAATGCGCAGGGGCTGACCGAGCCTTACGTCTTTTTGGGACCGCTGCACTACGTGAGTCACGAAGGCAGCCGGCCGATGAGCATTCGCTGGCGTCTGGAGAGGCCGATGCCGGCGGAGGTGCTGCGGTGGGCGCAGCGCGTGCTCATCTGAGGGGGACGAGCCTGAGGGGACGAGCTCACGACGAGGGCTGAGGGGACGAGCGCACGACGGGGGCGGCTGAGGGGCAGATCGGCTTCCGAGGGAGCCCGTCGGCCGCCTTCGCGCGACGCCGCCTCGGTCTGAGGGCCGAGGTCAGCGGGTCTCGGTCGGCGAACCTTAGTCTGTAAACCTCGGTCTGCGGGCCTTATCGGTAGGGCTGCGGCTGCTGCGGCTCTGTCTGCCGGGTTGAGCTCAGTCCGTGGAGATGCCGTGTCGGCGCAGGAGGGCGCGGGCGTCGTCGCTGCCGTTGGCGGCGGCGCGGCGCAGCCAAAGCAGGCAACGGGATTCTGACTGCGGCACGCCTTCGCCTCTCGCGTAGAGGATGGCCAAGGTGAACTGGGCGCCGGGGTGGTTCTGTTCGGCGGCCTTGAGCATCCAGTCGGCGGCTTCTTTGGGGGAGGCTTTGAGACCCCGTCCTTCAAGGTAGCAAAGGCTCAGGATGTACTGAGATTCGGCATAGCCCTGCTCGGCGGCGGCGCGAAGCAGGCGGACGCCTTCTTCAGGGGAGGCGGGCACGCCGCGACCTTCGAGGTAGCAGGCGGCAAGGGCGTGCTGCGCGTCAGCAAAGCCTTGATCAGCGGCTTTGCGATACCACGCGACGGCCTCTTGCTGCGAGGCGGGGAGTCCGCGGCCTGTTTCGGTGCAGACGCCGAGGTTGTACTGCGCGACGGGGTCGCCCTGCTCGGCGGCTTTGCGGTACCAGAGGACGGCTTGCTCGGCCGAGGCTTCGACGCCCAGGCCTTGGATGTAGCAGTCGCCCATGAGGACTTGGGCCGCGGCAAAGTTTTGGTCGGCGGCTTTGCGGTACCATGCGACGGCTTGTTGCGGGGATGCCGGCTGGCCTTCGCCCGCGAGGTAGTAGCTGCCGATGACGCATTGGGCAACGGGGTTGCCCTGATCAGCGGCTTTGCGGTACCAGAGGAGGGCTTGGTCGAGCGAGGTCTCGACGCCGAGCCCGGCGGCATAGCAATCGCCGAGGGCGCACTGGGCTTCCGCTAGGTTTTGCTCGGCGGCCAAGCGGTAGAGTTCGGCGGCTTTCTCGGGCGAGGCGGGCACGCCGCGGCCTTCGGCATAGCAGCGGGCCAGTGAGAACCGGGACTGGGCATCGCCCTGCTCCGCCGCCCGGGCAAACCATTTCGCGGCTTCTTCCGGCGAGGCGGGCACCCCGCGGCCGGCCTCGCAGCAGACGCCCATGTTGTACTGGGCCTCGACGACGTTTTGTTCGGCGGCCAGGCGGTACCAACGTGCGGCTTCTTCGTCCGACTGCGGGAGGCCGCCGCTGCCTTCCGCGTAGAGGGCTCCGAGGTTGTACTGGGCCATGCGCTGGCCCTGTTCGGCGGCTCGGCGCAGCCATTGGGCGGCTTCTTCGAGCGATGCTTCCACGCCGCCCTGCCCCATTGCATAGCAGACGGCCAGGTTGTACTGGCTGACGGGGTCACCCTGCTCGGCGGCGGCGCGGAGTTCGTCGGCGTCGAGGGTCACGACGATGCGCGTGGGGCTATCCTCCTCTTCTTCGGCCAAGAGGGGGGTGCAGACGGCACTGAGAATCAGCAGGGCGTGGGCGGACGGGCGAATCAGTTTCATGGCGAAGGGGTGGAGGAGCTTGTTGTTGATTCTGCCAGAGACGGCCGAGATGTCAAGCGCATTAGTGACGCGGGAGCTGAACGAGTGAGGCAGGCGCGGTGCGGTCATGCACGGAATCGCTGCGGGCTTCACTTTCTGCTGGGCAAAGTTAGCCGGCTGTGATTAAATAAACTCAGCCATGAGTATCGGAGACGGACGCGACGGCAGGGTGCGAGCCGGGATGGTGAAGGGTCAGCTCGGCGGCAAGTTGGCGGGCAAGAGTTTGCCCGCGCAAATCGTATCCATCGCTTTCTGGCCGCTGATGGAGAATACGCTGAGTTTCATCTGCTCGATTACGTCGCTCTTTTTGGCTACGCACCTCGGCACGCCCGAGGAGATGACCAAGCAGATTGCCGCCGGCATGGGCGTGGTGAGCCAGATTATGCTTCTGGGCTTTTTGATGCAGGGGGCGGTGGGCATGGGGGCGACGGCCATCGTGAGCCGCATGACGGGAGCGCGTCGCTTCGGCAGTGCCAATTATACGACGAATCAGGCGGCGGTGCTGGGTTTTCTCGCGGGCTTGCTTTCGTCGCTGCTGATGTTCGCAACGGCGGATTTTTTCATCAAGGATGTGGTGTTGCTGCGCGATTATGCGGCGGAGGTGGCTCTGACGTACATGCACATTGCCTGCTGGGTGGCCGTGCTTTCGGGCGTTGTGTTTGCCGTCAATGCAGCTATGCGCGGCGCGGGCGATACGCGTACGCCTTTCATCATCATGCTGCTGGTCGACGGGTTGAATATTCTCTTCAGCCTCGTTTTTGTGTATGTCTTTGATCTGGGCATCGCGGGTTTGGCTTACGGCCTGCTCGGGGGTATGGGGGTGGCTGTCACGGTGCTTCTCTCGATTCTGGTGCGGCGCACGCTGCGCATCCATCGGGCCATGCGCGCAGCCGCCGAGGGGGCAAGCCCTGCCGAGGGGGCGAGCCCTGCCGAGGGGGCAAGCCCTGCCGAGGGGGCGGATTTGGATGCGTTTTGTGAGCGCAAGGGCAGCAGCTATGTGCCGCCGCTCTATCTGAATCGCCGTTCGCTGCGCCCGGACTTCGGCGAGATGTGGCGCATTGTGTCCATCGGGCTTCCGCAGGCGCTCGAGGTGGGCGGCATCTGGTGCATTCAAATCTACGTTCTGCGCGTGATTGCCGGGCTGGGTGATGCGGCGATCGGGGCGCACAATATTGCGGTGCGCATTGAGTCCATGAGCTTTCTGCCGGGCTTTGCCATCGGTCTGGCCGGGGCGACGCTGGTGGGGCAGTATTTGGGGACGGGCAGTGCGCGGCTCGCGCTCGAGACGGTGAAGCGCTGCGCGCGCTACGCGGTGATGTTCATGGGGCTGATGGGTCTTCTCTTTTTCTTTTTCCCGGAGATGTTCGTGAGTATTCTGGCCTCGAATTCGCGCGAGCTGGTTGAGGCGGCGACGCCGGTGATCCGCTTTTTCCTGATTGCCGAGCCGATTTTCGCCGCCATGATGGTCATTAAGATGAGTCTGCGAGGGGCGGGCGACACGCGCCGGGTGATGTTTGTTTCGTACGGCTGTCTGGGCTTCTTCCGCCTCGTGGTGCTGGTGCTCTGGAATCACTTCTGGCCGGAGAGTATCACGCTGCTGGGCATCTGGGTGCTCTTCACGCTCGATATGCTCGCGGAGTTCGTCATTCTGCGCCGCATGCTCAACGGGCTCAAGTGGGCGCGCCGCAAGGTGTGAAGTCCTTTGCGGAAGCGTTCGGCGCAGGGCCGAGGCCCCGGCCTCGGCCGCCTCTGCGGTGACGGTGGCGCGCGTCGCCCGGCCCTGCTCCGAACGCGGCTCCGTCGATGCATGCCGAACGCAGCTCCGTCGGCACATGCCGAATGCGGCTCCGCTCCGAACGCGGCTCCGGCTGAACGCGGCTCCGGCTGAGCGCGGCTCCGCCTCCGATGTCAAGGGAGGAGCCGCCGCAGGCAGGCGACTTAGGGAGCCGCCTGCGGCGACGGCCTTGTTGAGCTTTCATCGAGTTCGGGCTGCTCCGCTTCCTGCTTCGGAGCTGTTTCTCCTCCGAGGATGGCGTCGATGCGCTCGGCTAGGCCCTCAACGAGTTTGGTTGCGCCGTAGACGGTCAGGTGGCCGGCTCCGTCGTAAATCAGGTAGTGACGATCAGGCGTGATGGGCTCAAATACGCCGTCGGGCATCAGGACGGGCACCGGATCCAGCAGGATGCACAGCCCTTCCGACTCGAGACGTCGGAGAGCCTCGCAAATGGCGCCGTTGCGTTCTTCGTAGGCGCCTGCATCGCTCGACAAGTCTATATCGCTGTACGGGTCCGATGCAAAGATGGATCGTCGGCTGATGACCGAATCGATTCGCAGCGACGAGTCGAAGCTTGCTTCAGGCTGAGGCATGATAAAAATGAGCGTTTTACCGCTCTGTTTAACTTGGCGGCAGAATTCCCGCAGGCAGGCGACGGTGGTCTCGAAGGGCTCGTCCTTCTTTCTGCTGTTTTCATTAGCGAATCGGATATGCCACCTCTGGTTGACCACGACGTATTGCAGCTCAGGATGCCGCGAGAGCCACTTCATCAGTGCTGCCGTACCCGCATCACCGAGGGCAGGAGGCCGGGTGTTGACGCCTCCGATGAAGGGTTGAAGGTAGATGGGCATGTAGAGACCCGACCAATGCCGCGCTCTCCCGACGAGGTCCAGCCCCGGGAAGACGGAGTGAGCATAGCTGTCCCCCAAGAGGATGAAGTTCGGTGTTCGGCTGCGGTCTCCGACGGACAAGAAGCCTCGAGCCGTTGCCGCGCCTTGGCTGAGGAATCGCGTTCTGTCAAAGTCGCGGTGCGGCTGCAAAACGTCGGGGAAGTCGTCTATGGTCGGGCTGCGCTCGGCTTCCTGCCATGCTCGATATTCGTTGTTGTCGTAGAGGGGGAAGGCGTCTGCTTCGGGATGCAGCATTCCTCTCAAGCCTTGGGTTTTGTTGATGGTGAATGTCAGTCCTAGCAGTGCGCCCCAGCAGACGAGAGTGGTTGAGATCGCGAAACGGCGTTTCTCGACGCAGCGGTACATCGCGTAGCTCAGCACCATAATCAGAATGGTGACGGCGATGAACTCCCACGAGCGAAAGTCTCGCACGGCGATGTAGCGCCAGAGGGCCAGAACGGGCCAATGGACGAGGTAGAGAGAGAAGGATATGCTGCCGATCCCCATCAGGACGCGGTTTCGGAAGAAGCGGTCCAGCGGGGTTCCGTCGCCGCAGCGAATGATGAGCATCGCCCCGAACACCACGGCAGGCGGGGTACCCAAGCTGACGCAGGGCAGGAAGGAGGGGACGATAATCAGCCCAAGGCCTACTAGCAAGATGAGGCTGCGCGCCGTGCGCGAGTTGCTTGTCGGCAGCAACGGGACAAAGGCTCCGGCAAGCACTTCCCATAGGCGTGCGGCCGTCATGTAATACACGGTGCCCAGTCTCCCTCCGTCACGGATGAGCGAGGGAA
The DNA here is from genome assembly GCF_944389695.1 of Candidatus Parakkermansia intestinigallinarum. Classification (NCBI taxonomy): domain Bacteria; kingdom Pseudomonadati; phylum Verrucomicrobiota; class Verrucomicrobiia; order Verrucomicrobiales; family Akkermansiaceae; genus Candidatus Parakkermansia; species Candidatus Parakkermansia intestinigallinarum. The sequence continues at coordinate 21,206 of NZ_CALXNG010000011.1, read as the reverse complement.
AATTTTCCGCGACCGTTGCCGGCAGGGCCTGCTGAAAACTAATCAACAACGAGATAAGAGTCAATGTACCGAGGGTGGCGAGCCGAAGGCTACGGCTTGAGAATCGGGCCAGAAGCCAACACAGAACAGGCGCGGCTATCAGGAGCTGGATGAGAACGGACAAGTACCAGGTGTGCAGAAAAAGACTTTCTCGCAAAGAGGGTGAGAAGTAGTCGAAGGTGTGGCGAGCGTAGAGGACATTGCTCACGCCGCATTCGACCCAGAGGCCGACAAGGCTGTTGGTACACAGGTCCGCAGCCGGCATAACGACGGCGGCGGCCAGCAGAACGGCCAGCGTCATCGCAATGAGCATGGGCATGATGCGCAACAACTTGCCCTTGTAGTAGTCCGCCCACGAGAACCGCCCTGCGTCCATTTTCTCGAGCATCGGCGCGAAGAGGAAGTAGCCGGAGATGACGAAAAAGACATCGACGCCGTAGTAGCCGTTCGGGCAGTAGCGCTCGATAAGGTGGTAGAGAAAGACGAGCAGGATGGCAACGCCGCGCAGGGCGTTGACGTGGGTCAGAAAGGGTTTCTTTTCCATGAGTGCGGCGAGGAGAGGCAAATGAACAGGGAGTACGGAAACGTTTCAGAGACGAGGCAGCTTGCGACCGGGCTAAGCGAGGCACTCAAAGCGGGTTGACGGACATCTTGGGCAGTTCGGACAGCTCGTGGCGGCTGAGGGCGGCGAGGTAGCGGTCGGCGTAGTCGAGCGATGAGGCGATGACTTGGTGCATGTCGAGGTAGCGGTAGCAGCCGAGGCGGCCGATGAAGGAGATACGCTCGGTTTGGTCGACGAGTTTCAGGTAGTCGGCCAGTTTCCGCATGTCGCCGGCAAAGCGCTTGGGATAGTAGCCGTCGTCGCCGCGCGCGGCTTCTCTGCTGTATTCGTAGACGACGACGGAGTGTTCGTGCTGCTCCCAAGGCGAGAAGAATTTGTGTTCGTGGCCGCGGGTGAAGGTTTCGCTCATGTCGGTGTAGTTGAGGCAGCCGCAGCCTTGCAGGGTGCCGCGCCCGCGTTCGTAGCGAAAATCGAGGGTGCGGTAGCCGAGTTCGCCGGCGGCGTAGTCGAAGTAGGCGTCGATGGGGCCCGAGTAGAAGGTGTGGGCAAACTCGGCTTCCATGGCTTTGTCGAAGGGGGTTGCGGTTTTTACTTCGATGAGTTCGTGTTCGAGCATGCGCTGGACGAAGAGGGTGTAGCCGCCGACGGGGAAGCCTTGGTAGAGGTCGTTGTAGTAGTTTTCGCCGTAGTGGAAGCGGATGGGGATGCGTTTGATGATGTCGGCGGGCATTTCGCGGGGGCTGACGCCCCACTGCTTGGTGCTGTAGTCGCGGAAGAAGGTTTCGTAGATGTCGCGCCCGACGAAGCGAAGCAGTTGCTCTTCGGCGTTGGCCGGGTTGGTGATGCTTTTGTCTTGCTTGCTTTCGATGAAGCTGCGGGCTTGGGAGGGCGTGAGCCGAGTGCCGTAGAGCTGGTTGATGGTGTGCAGGTTGATGGGCAGGGAGAAGACGCCGCGGGCGTTGGTGGCCATGATGGTGTTGACCCATGAGACCCACGGCACGAAGCGCTGCACGAAGGTCCAGACTCGTTCGCTGTTGGTGTGGAAGATGTGGGGGCCGTAGCGATGGACGTCGACCCCTGTTTCTTCGTCGCGGGAGCTGTAGCAGAGGCCGGCTACATGGTCGCGGCGGTCGATGACGAGGGAGGGGACTCCGGCTTCCGCCAGCCGGCGGGCCAGGACGCTGCCGGCGAGGCCGGCGCCGATGATGAGGACGCGTTTCATGAACGATGGAGGGGGGCGTGCCGCGTGCGAGATCCGTCTCTCGAGGCGGCCTTTTGCCCGTGGTCGGGCAACGTTGGCTCCGGCGATGCTCGGGAGGGGGGAGCAGGCGATGCTCGGGAGGAAGGGGCGGAGCAGGCAGGGCTCAGTGATCACCTCTCGGCGAATCACATGAGGCGGCCGAGGCTCGCGCCAGTTCGATGTACTCCTGCGCGTGAGCGGCGTTGGCGGCTTCGGCGGAGGGGTCGAGCTGGCGGACGACTTTGGCGGGTGAGCCGAGCACGAGGCTGTGCGGCGGGATGTGTGTGTTTTTGGTGACGAGGGCGTGGGCGCCGACGACGGATCCGTGGCCGATGACGGCGCCGTCGAGCACGATGGCTCCCATGCCGATGAGGCAGCGGTCTTCGACGGTGCAGGCGTGCAGGGTGACGCTGTGGCCGATGGTGACTTCGGCTCCGATGCGACAGGGTTGGTCGCGTTCGACGTGGATGCAACTCAGATCCTGCACGTTGCTGCCGGGGCCTATGTCGATGGGGGCGATGTCTGCCCGCAGGACGGCTCCGTACCAGACGGAGCTGCCTTCGGCGAGGCGGACGGAGCCGATGAGGTCGGCGGAGGGGGCGACGAAGGCGGCTGGTTCGATTTCGGGTTGCTGCTGACGGAAGCGATGCACGGGCATGGCATGAGTATAGCCTGATGCGCTTCGGCGGTCAAGTGCGGGGCGCTCTGTGGCATAACCGCCACATGGGCTGTGGCGTCTTCTTCACGGTCGAAGGCGTGCACGCTTGCGTTTTTCGTGATAAAAGGGAGGCGCTATGAGTGAAATGTACATGGCTCTTTTGGGCATTCTGCTGTTGTTGGCGGTTTTTGACTTGATTGTAGGCGTATCGAATGATGCGGCGAACTTTCTCAATTCGGGGGTGGGGTGCCGCGTGGCGAAACGCAGCACGCTGCTGACCGTGGCGGCGGTGGGTATTGTTCTGGGTTCGAGTTTTTCGGGCGGGATGATGGAGATTGCCCGCAACGGTGTTTTCATTCCGGCGGAGTTTTCCTTCCACGAGGTGATGATTCTCTTCTTGGCGGTGATGCTCACGGATGTGATTCTGCTCGATCTCTTCAATACCTTCGGCATGCCGACGTCGACGACGGTGTCGCTGGTCTTTGAGTTGCTGGGGGCGGCTCTGGCAACGGCTCTTTTCGTGATGAGCCGGGATGAGGCGGCGGCGCAGTCGCTGGGCGCTTACATCAATTCGGGCAAGGCGCTGGGTATTATTTCGGGTATTTTCTGTTCGGTGGTGGTGGCTTTTTCCTGCGGTGTGGTGGTGATGTGGTTTTCCCGCCTGCTCTTCAGTTTCCGCTACCGGGCGGCTTACCGCTACATCGGGTCGCTCTGGAGTGCGCTGGCGCTGACGGCTATCACCTATTTCGCCGTTTTCAAGGGGCTCAAGAGCAGCACGGTCATCAGCAAGGAGACGCTCGCGCTGCTGGAAGCGCACCTTGCCGTGGCGACTTCGCTTTCCTTCGGCTTCTGGTTGGTGTTGTGCGCGGTGTTGCAGTATGTTTTCCGCGCGAATACGCTCAAGTTGACGGTGTTCGCGGGTACTTGCGCGCTGGCGCTGGCGTTTGCGGGCAATGATTTGGTGAACTTCATCGGTGTGTTCATGGCGGCGGAGTCGAGTTACCACATTGCGTCCGAGTATGTGGCGCAGGGGGGTGATTTGGCCTCGCTGAAGATGGGGGCGCTCGCGGAGCCGGTGCATGCCAATTTGTTTTATCTGCTCGGTGCGGGTCTGATTATGGTCGGTGCGCTCTTTTTCTCGAAGAAGGCTCGCACGGTGACGGAGACGGAGGTGAAGCTCGCCGGCCACAACAGCGGCAAGGAGCGCTTCGGCTCTTGCCTGCCGGCTCGCCTCGCCGTGCGCTACGCCATCAGGGCTTCGCGCTTTATCTGCCGGGTGACGCCGGCTCCGGTCGCGCGTTTTGTCGGTGAGCGTTTTCGCCCGCTGGATGAGGATGAGTCGGGAGCGGCTTTCGATTTGGTGCGCGCTTCGGTGAATCTGACGGTGTCGGCGCTGCTGATTTCTCTGGCCACGTCGCTGAAGTTGCCGCTTTCGACGACTTATGTGACCTTTATGGTGGCGATGGGTTCTTCGCTGGCGGATCGGGCCTGGGGGCGCGACAGCGCGGTCTACCGCATCACGGGTGTTTTCACGGTGATCGGCGGTTGGTTCATGACGGGTATCGGCGCCTGCACGGCGGCCTTCATCACGGCGAGTGTGATGATGTACGGCGGGATATGGGGTGTGGCTTTGATGATGGGTATCGCGGGTTTTGTGCTGGTGAAGTCGTCGATTCTGCACGGTCGCCGCAGCGATGAGACGGTGCAGGTTCTCGATCTGAGCCGTCAGGATACGCTGCGCGAAATCGGCGAGACGTCCGCGAATCGCCTCGGCCGCGAACTGGGCATTTACAAGGCGACGGTGCGCGCTCTGCTTCAGGAGGACCGCGAGGCGCTCAAGCGCCTGCGCCGCAAGGCTCGCGAGATTAACCGGGCGGTGGCGGCCGAGAAGGAGAACATGGTGCTGCCGAGTTTGCAGGGGCTGAGTGCCGATCTGGCGCCGCAGGGGCAGATTCTCTTCCGCATCCATGAGAGCAGTATTGCGATTGCCGAGAGTCTCCTCTCGATTGTCAAGGCGAGTTACAAGCATATCGACAACAACCACGTGGGGCTCAATGAGGCTCAGGCTGCCGATCTGCTGGAGATGGGGCGGCGCCTCGACGGGCTTTTCCCCGACCTCTGCCGCATGCTCCAAGAGAGCCGCTTTGATAATCTCGACCGCCTGATCCGGCAGGGGGATGACCTGAGCGCCGAGTTCGCGGAGTTCATCACGCGCCACCTAGTGCGGGCCAGCGATGATGAGACGCATACGCGCACGGCTATTCTTTATCTCAATTTGCTCAACGAGACGCGCGTGATGCTGCGCAAGTCGTTCACGCTTCTGAAGGAGCAGCGCGAACTCTTCGAGTCGTGACCGCCCGTTCGGTCCTGCCTCGCAGCTTTCACCCGCGCCCTCTTGCACGGGGCGCGGGGCACCTCTTCCGGGGCGGCTGTTGCAGGCCGCTCCCAGCCTGATGCTTCCGGGTCCGGCGGGCGGCTTGTCTGCCCGCCGGTTGGCAGCAGCGGCAGGAGGCGGGGAAAAGCGTGTCGCGGCGGCGCGGGGCGGGCTGTGCGGAGCGGGTTGTGCGTTTCGGCGGCAAGTTCGCCGCAGGGTGTGCGCGGGCTTGCATTGCTCCGGCCTTCTGCTATCATCTCTTTGTTTACCGACCATGATTTCTTGGAACGTTGCTCTCGGTCTGATCGTCATCGCGTTCATTCTGCCCTTCATCTTTCTGCGCTCGCAGCTGGAGAGTATGAGGCGGCACGCGCGCAACAATCACGCCGAGCTTGATCATCTTCGCCACCTGCTGCAGGATTTGGAGCTGCATGTGGCCAAGGATAAGTCGCTCTTTCTCGAGGCGCTCGGGGTGCCTTTTCTGCTGCTGCGCCGCTCCGGGCGTCTGGTGATGGCGAATCGCGCGGCGGGCGATTTGCTCGATATTGATGAGACCCGCAATATCAACCTGCTGCATGTGCTGACGCACGAGGGTGTTCTCCGGCTGATCCGCGAAGCGACGGAGGCGGATCGCCCGACTTTCTCTTCCGTGCAGATGGAGCTGCACGGCGAGATGCGCTACTACCGCACGCTGGCCACGCCGCTGCCCAATGAGGAGCGCCACGTCGGCCTTGTCTTTCACGATGTGACCGAGGAGCAGCGCACGCAGGTGATTCGGCGCGATTTCGTGGCCAACGCCTCGCACGAGCTGCGCACGCCGCTGACGATTGTGCGCGGCTATCTGGAGACGCTGCTCGAGGAGCCTGCGACGGCGGCCGATGAGAGGATGCGCACGCGGGCGCTGACGGTGATGAAGAAGCATACCGATCGCCTCGTGCGCTTGGTCGAGGATATGCTGACGGTTTCACGCTTGGAGAATTCGCAGTCCTACCTCAAGATGGAGGCCTTCGATCTGAACGAGGCCGTGGAGGAGACGGTGCAGCGCTTGGAGCCGCTCATGGAGTCGCAGCAGGCGGATTTCCGCGCGGAGCTCGATCCCTGCCCGCTGATGATGACGGGGGATAAGTTTTACTGGTCTCAGATTTTGTTTAACCTGATGGAGAACGCGCTCAAGAACAATCCGAAGCCGGGGCTGCGCCTCAGGCTGAGGGCCGCACGGAGTCAGGAGGGCTCTCTTTCGGTGCGGGTGGAGGACAACGGCGTCGGGATTGATGCCGATGCCCTGCCCTACGTTTTCAACCGCTTCTATCGCGCAGACAAGACGGGCAAGATCAAGGGGACGGGGCTCGGGCTCTCGATTGTGAAACACGCGGTGGAGGCTCACGGGGGGACGGTTCGCGCCGAGAGTCGGCCGGGCGAGTTGACGAGTTTTGTGATCGAGCTGCCGGCGACCCCTCCGGCCGCTCGCCCGGATGCCTGAGCGGCGACGCGATGCCTCAGGCCCGCTTCCGCGCCGCGACGGGCGGCAAGAAACCCGGCTCTGCGTCTCCGCGCAGAGCCGGGTTTTCGTGATTTTCGGGAGGGATGGGACGCCCCGTTTAGGCGAGCTGCGAGAGCACGCCGCGGAGGATATCAAGGCCCTCGGCAAGCACCTCTTCGGGGATGTTGAGGGCGGGGATGATGCGAAGCGTGTCGGTGCCGGCGGGGCAGCAGAGCAGCCCGGCCGCCATGCAGAGGCTGTTGACGTAGGCCGAGGGCGTGCTGCCCTCGGGCACGGAGAAGCTGCCGCGGCGAAGAGCCACACCGCGCAGCAGGCCGAGTCCGCGCACGCATTCGACGACGGGCAGCTGCCAGCCTTCGACGGTGCTCTTGATGATCTCGCCCATGCGCTTGGCGCGCTCACCGTAGTGCCCCTTCACCAGCTCGCTGACGACGGCGTAGGACGTGGCGCAGGCCAGCGGCGTGCCGCCGAAGGTCGAGCCGTGAGAGCCGGGCCCCATGATGGAGGCGAGCTCGGTGCCCTCGTCGTTGATGGCGCGGTTGCTGACCCAGAAGCAGCCCATGGGGAAGCCTCCGGCGATTCCCTTGGCGCAGGAGACGAGGTCGGGCTTGAGCTCGGGACAGACGCCCATCCAGCCCATCGGCGTGCCGCAGCGGTAGAAGCCGCACTGCACTTCGTCGATCATGAGCAGCAGGTCGTGCTCCTTGCAGAGCTCGGCCACGGCGCGGAGGAACTCGGGTTTGACGGGGTTGACGCCGCCTTCGCCCTGAATGGCCTCGAGCATGATGCCGCAGGTCTCTTTGCGGATGGCGGCGCGCAGGCCGTCGAGGTCGTTGAAGTCGACGTAGGTGAAGCCGATGAGCATCGGGTCGAACTCGATCTGAATCTTCTCCTGCCCGGTGGCGGCCATCGAGCCGAGGGTGCGGCCGTGGAAGCCCTTGCGGAAGGTGATGACTTCGTAGCGCGGGGAGCCGTCGGCGGCGGGACGGCGGTGGCCGAAGCGGCGGGCGACCTTGATGATGCCGTCGTTGGCTTCGGCGCCGGAGTTGCAGAAGAAGACGCGGCCGGGGATGCCGATGACGTCTTCGACGATGAGCTTGGCGAGTTTCTCCTGCTCGCCGATGGTGTAGAGGTTCGAGCAGTGCATCAGGCGGTGAGCCTGATCACAGAGGGCATTGACGACGATGGGATTGCAGTGCCCCAAGCAGCAGGTGGCTATGCCTGCACAGAAATCCACGTAACGTCGGCCGTCGGTATCAAACAGGTAAGAGCCCTCACCTTTCGCCATTGTCATGGGCGCGCGACCGTATGTCGGGAGTACGTATTGTGAATTCATAGCGGCTTTGACTCTACCGCTACTGCCTGTTCTTGTCAACGTTTTTCGCAGTTTTGGCGGCGAAAAGCAGCAAGTCGGCCAAGCTCTTCCTCGCGTCGATGCGGCAGGGCCTCGCCCTGCGCCGTCGGCAGTCCTAGAGAAACGACGTTTCGGGCGCCGCAGCGACGCTGCGCCCGGGCGCGGCAAGGGGGCTTCGCGCCTCGGCCGGAGTTACTTCCGGCGGCGTCAGGCGCAGCAGGCGACTCAGGCGCAGCAGGCAGCGGCAGGAGTAGCAGGGGCTCTTCGGGCAGCGGGGCCGGGGTTCAGAGCCGGAGGCTCAGGTGTAGCGGAAGCTCAGATGCGGCGGAGGCTCAGGCGCAGCGGAGGCTATTCGGGCGGTACAGCGGAGGCTCAGGCGCGGCGGCGGCGCAGGAATTTGCGGGCGAAGGCATCGAGTTCGGGCACGCGGAAGAGGAAAGCGGCCAGGGCGTAGATGACGCATCCGGCCATGCCGGCGAGCGCCATGGCGCCGACGCGGTGCATGAAGCTCCACGAGGTGAAGCCGTCGAGGAAGATGTCGCGAATCTGCCAACAGGCCAGGGCGAGGACGGTGCCCGCCAGCAGGATGCGCAGCAGCCCCGGCAGCAGCACGCCGCAGGCCATGTTGCCCATCAGGTGCCTCAGGTAGAAGAAGTAGAAGAAGAAGTTGAGCGTCGTGACGGCGGAGGTGGTCAGCGCCAGCCAAGGCGCATCAAAGTGCAGCACGTAGACGAAGAGGTAGTTGAGGCCGACGGAGAGGCAGAAGGCGACGATGGCGAGCCCGGCGGGAGCCCACGGCTTCTCGAGGGCGAGGAAGATGGGCTGCAGCACCTTCATGCCCGCGTAGCTGAGCAGGCCGAGCGAGTAGCAGGCCAGCACGTTGCCCGTGAGCACGGAGGCTTCGGCATCGAAGCGCCCGTGCTGGTAGAAGGTGCTCACGATGGACTCGCCCCAGACGCCGAGAAAGACGGTCGAGGGAACGGCAAAGAAGGCGACGAAGCGCATGGCACGGGCAAGGTGCTGCGGTATCTCGGTGTTGGCGCCGGAGGTGAGCGTCATGCGCGAGACGGACGGCAACACGACCATGCCCACGGCCACGCCGAAGAGAGCGACGGGCAGCTGCCAGAGGTGGAAAGCGGCACTGATGGCGGTGACGGAGCCGCCGGCCAAATCCATGGCGAAGGCGGTGTTGATGAAGATGTTGGACTGCGTGATACCGGCGGCGATGACGCCGGGAATGATGAGATACCAGACCTTGCGGACGACGGGGTCGGTGAAGCTGATGCGCCAGCCGCGCAGGGTGAGCGCGAGATTCCAGCGCGGGCGGAAGCCCTTTTGCCGCATCTTGGGCAGCTGCACAAGCACCTGCATGAGGCCGCCGATGACGACGGCAACGGCAAAGCCGTACAGAGCATCGGGGCCGAAGTTCGGGTCGATGAGCCAGCCGAGCGCGGTGCCGAGGCTGATGATGGTGAGGTTGAAGGCGGCGCTGGCGAGGTTCGGCAGACCGAAGATGCCGAAGACGTTGAGAGAACCCATGCACAGAGCACTCACGGAGGCAAACAGGATGAAGGGCCACATGATGCGGCAGAGATCCGTGGCCAGATCCATGAAGCCGCGGGGCTCCAACTTGAGGGTTGTCAGCCCCTCGGGTATGCTGCCGGCGGGCAGCGTCGCGGGCGAGCCCTCGGTGCCGGTGTAGAGGTAGAGTCGGCTGCCGGGGCGGAGCGAGCGCAGGGCGCCTTCTTTCAGGCAGCTTTCGTCGCTCAGGCCGATGAGAGGCGCCGCGCAGCGGAAGCTCGCCGTGGCCCTTCCGTCCGCGTCGCGCGTGACGCCCAGATACTCGGCGATGCAGCCGTGCTCGGGGGCGGCAGCGGCATCGGTGACGGCGCAGTGAACGAGCACCCGCTCGGGGTAGATCTGCTGCATGCAGAATCCGGCGACGAGGACGCCCGCGCTCACGAGGATGATCATCAGTGAGATGAGCTGCGTGAAGACCTTGTTGGCGAGCTCCCAGGCGGCTTTCGGGCCTTCCACCTTCTCCACCTTGCTCATGGCGCTGGTGAAGCTCTGCGAAAGCGCACCTTCGGCAAACATGTCGCGCAGCATGTTCGGCAGGCGGAAGGCCGCCAAGAAGGCGTCCATCACGCCGGTGGCTCCGAAGAGGCACTGGTAGGTGATTTCTCGGATGAGTCCGGTGAAGCGGCAGCAGAATATGGCAGCGGTCGCAATCAGGCTCTTCTTTTGCAGAGATGACATGGCGGGCTCTCGGTTCTCAGACTCTCGACTTTTGACTCTAGGCTCTAAGCTCTCGGCTCTAGGCTCTCAGGCTCTAGGCTCTCAGGCTCTAGGCTCTCAGGCTCTCAGGCTCTCAGGCTCTCAGGCTCTCAGGCTTTCGCTATCGGCGGGCGCATCCGCCCCGGGCGGCACGGGCCGATGGGGCGGCGTGTTGCAGCCGGGGCATCCGGCCGCACGGCGGCATCGCGCATCAGCGGCGTTTCTCGGGAAGCCCCTCCTTGATTTTCTTGACGGCCTGCTTCGCGTAGTAGCTCTCGCCGCGCAGCAGACAGGTGCGGGCGTACTCGCGAACGACGGTGCGATAGAGATCCTTGTCTGCGGCGTCGAGCTTTTCGCGGTCCTCTTCCGAAAGAGCCTCAATGTCAACCATGAGCTTCTTGAGCAGGCGGGCCGCCTGCGTATCGCAGGGACGCGTGTCCGCCTTGCGGTTGATCAGAGCGAGCTCGAGGCGCGCGCGGTAGGCCTTGCCGTCGGTCACGTCGGGGTGAGCCGCCGTGATGATGTCGGTCGTCGCAGAGACCCACTTGATGGCGTTGGGGTAATCCTCTTCGGTGCGGTAGTAGGCGGCGAGCTCGTTGGCGATGGAGGCTTTGAAGTCTGCGTTTTTACGCGCGAGGCTCTCGTCCTTCTCCATCATGTCCCAGCAACGCGTCAGCAGCTCGATCTTGTCCGCCCCCTGTGAGTTGGCCGCGAGGTACGAGAGGCAGCGCAGCACCTCTTCCTGATCGGTCTCATGCTCGACGAGGTAACGGCAGTCGGCCATGGCATCGGGCACTGCGCCGCGCGCCTCATCGGAGCGCGAGCGGGTGCGGCAAATCTGAAGTTTCAGTTCGGGCGTCATCTCGCCGTACCCGTCGGCGAAGGCTTCAGCCAGCGAGAGGGCCTGCGAGCAGCCTTCGTACTCGCCGAGGCGGTAGCGCAGCTCGCCGAGCATCATGTAGCAGCGGGGCAAGCGGTGCTCGCGATCGGGGTACTCGAGCATGGAGTCGCGGCAGCGCAGCAGCTTGGCCTCTATCTCGCGCAGGCTCGGCGCGGCGAGGTTCGGGTTGTCGCGCAGGGCGTTGGACACCTCTTCGATCATCAGGCTCGAAGTTGCCGGGCAGAGCGGCCACTTGCCCTTCTCTAAGATGTTGCGGACAATCTGAAGCACGGGCTCTTTGACGGTGCTCGCCTCCGCTCGCATCATCTGCAAGGCCGCAGCCTCCGCCGCCAGCTCGGGGGTTGAGATGCGGGCCATGACTCCGGGCTGGTCGAGCCGCGCGATCACCTTGACGGCCGCATCCGGGTTCTTCATAAGCAGGTAGGTCTCGGCACTGCGGCGCACGGAGCGCAGCAACATCGGTGTGCGCGCCGGATCATCGGTGATCTGATCGAGCAGGCGGCTGTCGAGGCGCAGCTGCAAGTCGTAATCCTGCCGCTCGCGGGCAGCGACGGCCAAGCGCTCCAGACCTTCGGTGGGCGCGAGGCTTTCGACTTCGGGCAGCAGTGCCTTGGCTTCCGTCCAGAGGCCGTTATCCACCAAGCGCGTCAGCAGGAACCAGAGGAAACGGCGGCGCGTATCATCGCTCTTGATCCAAGCGAGGCGGCTCTTGCGGTTGTTCACCAGATCCAGCAGCTTCGACTTGTCGCCCGAAAGCTCAGCGAGCAGGAGTTCCAAATTCTCGTTGGCCTCCTTGTTGTCGTAGACAAGATGAGTCTGCCCCTTGAAGTGATTGACGATATCATCACCCTTGATGTAAACCACCCCGAGAATCAGAGCGGTTATGGTCAGTCCGATGGCGGCCAGCGGTATTCTGTGGCCGGTATTCTTGCGGCGCGGTCGGTAGCGGCGTATCATGGTGAGCAGGGGGGAGAGGGAGAAATCCCGGTTGGTATGGGGTTAGGTTGCGAAAGTGTGTCAGGAGGCGAAAGGGGGTCAGGAGGCTGATGCCGTCTCATCGGGAGCCGCTTCGGCCTCATCGGTTGACGGGACGATGCCGAGCTTGCGTTCACAGATATTGAGCTGTTGCACGGCCTCGGTCTGCGCCTCCATCGTAATGCCCTCAATCTCGGTCATGGCCTGCCAAGCGGCGCGGCCCTTGGTCCAATCGCCGAGCTTCATGGCGATGTAGCCCATGCCGCGCAACAGGTCTTCCATGCGCGCGGGCGAAGGCTGTTCAAGAGTTCTCATCCGGCTCAGGCAGTTCTCATAGGCGGCCAGCGCCTCGGCGCCGTGCCCCAGCGACTCCTCACAGCAGGCCAGCAAGAACAGGATATCGGCCTTCACCTCGGCGGAGCCGACGGAGACGCGATCGCGCAGCTCGAAACTGCGGCGCAGCAAATCCGCCGCTTCGGCGAAGTTGCCCTGCGCCATCCGGCAGCGCCCCAGCCCCTCGAGCGGCTGAATGGTCTCTTCGGCCGACTGAGCCAGCTTGAGGCATTGGGCGAAATCCTGCGCGGCCTCATCGTAGCGACCATCGAGATAGGAGGCCCACCCGCGCTGATCCCCGAGGCTGATCCAGAAGCTGTCGCTGAGCGGCAGTCGGCCTTCGGCGGCTCCGTGCGCCCGGTTCAGCAAAGCGGTCGCGCGAGCGTAGCGGCCGGCATTCGCCTCGATTTGCGCCAGCGAGCGCAGCGCCCTGAGGCGATAGGGCAAATCGGCGGGGTCTGCCCCCAAGTCCGGCAGCGCCTTCTCCAACAGCTCCGTCGCCTCATCAGCCCGCCCCCATTCAACGAGAGCCTCGCCGTAGCTGACGGCAAGCGTCGGGCTCATGCGCCGCGCATCGGGAGTCGAGCCGCTGAGCACCGATCGGAAACACTGCAAAGCACTGTCCTCATCGCCGCTGCGCCGCAGGAGCACCCCTCGAAAAACCAGCAAATCCGCCAGCAAAGGCTGCCCGGCTTCACCCAGTTCGGCAGCTTCGGCCTGCAACTCATCCAGACCGGCCATCATCGTCTCGGGCGGGCAAGTCACCGCCCCGAGCAAATCGAGGCGGCGGTAACAGCCTAGGAGCTCTTCGCGCGCCATGCCCAGCTTGCGATAGCGCGAGCAGGCCATGCGTTCGCAGTCCAGAGCCCGCTGCAACGCGCCCCCCTGCCGCAGCAGCTCGGCGGCCATCTGAGCGCGCCGCGCCCAGAGGACCTCCTCCGGCGCCGTATGCAGCGTCTTGCCGAGCAGAGGCTGCGCCTCCTTCAGGAAACCGCGCTGCAACAAAGCATAAGCCACCTGCCAGCAAGCCTCCTGCAACACCGCCGGTTCGCGTATCCACGCGAGATTCGACGTCGCCTCTGCGGCGTAGTTCAGCAGCGTGCGGTCGTCCATGGCCTCGACGCGCATGATGGCCAGCAGATTCCGAACGGCCAAGTCGTTGAGCTGAGCCGAAACGCGCCCGGACCGGAGCGCTTCCTCATAGCCCGCGGCATGTCCGCCGACATGACCGACGGCCTCACCGTGGCGGCAGCCGAGTTCATAAATCAGCCAACCGGTTGCAGCACAGCCCAGCAGCAGCAGCGCATACCCCGCTCGGCACAGAGCCGGGCGCAGCACGAGGCGCTCTTGCGGGGGCACCATAAGATCGGCAGCCTCCGAATCATCCGGGTTCGGAGGAATCACTTGTCGGGAATCAGGCAAAACGGCAGAGAGGAAAGGCGCTCGGAAGCACCGTCAACAATCAGGCGGAAACGCGGTCGAGGCGGAAGGCGGCGTGCACCACGCGGGCAGCCTTCTCAATATCAACGGTATCGACCGTCGTCGAGATGCGAATCTCAGACGTTGCGATCATGCCCGTGCAGATGCCGGCATCGGCCAGAGACTGGAAGACCGTTGCCGCCACGCCCGAATTCGAGCGCATGCCCACACCCACGACCGAGAGCTTGGCGAGCCCGGACTCCGTCTCGAGGCGAGCCTTGTCGCCGAGCTGAGGCAGAACCTTCTGCAGAGCGGCCTGCGCGGCGCCAAGGTCATTCATATTCATCGTAAACGACTGGCGGGCGACGCCGTCGTGAGCGACGTTGGCCACGATCATGTCAATGTTGATTTCAGCCTTGGCCAGAGCCGAAAGAATAATGGCCGTGTAAGCCACGGGAGCCGTAATGCCCGACACGGTGACGCGGGCCTGATTGCGTTCGATGGAAACGCCGCGCACTGCGAGCGACTCCATGGCGGGATTTTCTTCTTGCACGATGGTACCGGAGTTGTTGTTCATGGAATTGCGGACTTCAAAAACGACGCCAAACTTTTTGGCGAATTCAACGGAGCGAGCCTGCATGACCTTCGAACCGCTCGAGGCCATTTCAAGCATCTCTTCGTAGCAGAGGACGGGAATCTTGCGGGCCTCCTTCACCACGCGCGGATCGCAGGTGTAGACGCCGTCGACATCCGTATAAATCTGGCAGAGATCAGCCTTCACCGCCGCCGCCATCGCAATGGCCGACAGATCCGACCCGCCGCGACCGAGCGTGTGAATGCGGCCGCCGTCGTGCGAAACGCCCTGAAAGCCGGCGCAGACCACGATATTACCCTCGTCGAGCGCGCGCAGCACGCCGGAGGGCTCTATATTCATGATGCGCCCGCGCGTGTGGCTGCCGTAGGTTGAAATACCGGCCTGAGCACCGGTGAAGCTCATGGCCTTGTAGCCCATATCGTCAATCGCCATGCAGAGCAGAGCGACGGACTGCTGCTCGCCCGTAGCCAGCAGCACGTCGAGCTCGGCATCGGACGGGTGCTCCGTCATCTCGTGGGCCAGCCCGATAAGCTTGTCCGTCACACCGCTCATGGCTGAAATCACGGCCACCACGCGGTTGCCGTTCTGCTGCGTCTCAATGAGGCGGCGCGCCACATTGCGAATGCGGTCGATAGAGCCCACGGAGGAGCCACCGTATTTCTGTACAATCAATGCCATAATCTGTCAGTCGGTCAATCAGTCGTTAAAAGTCTCGATGCGGAAGACGACGGGGTGGCGGTCGATATTGTCGATCTCGCCGATCTCGCGCAGGGCATACTTGAGGCGCACCCACTTGCAGGCATGCACCATGAACACGAGATTGCACCAGGGATTGCCGTTGCGATCGCAACCGCAGAACGTCGAGCTGGTGCCCGAAATACCCACATCGTATTTCGCAAAGATGGAAGCCGCCGCCGCGATCACACCGGGGCGATCCTGCACGTGGAAGCGCACATAGTAGGGCGTCACCGTCTCGCCGAGCGGCAGCAGCGACAGCTCCTTGGTGTAGGGGCGGAAACCCGTGTGGAAATCCGGGTGGCGCCTCTCGCGCATGGCCAGCACCACATCGCCGATCACCGCACTGGCCGTCGGATTCTTGCCGGCACCCCTGCCGTAAAAGATCGTCTCACCGACGATATCCCCCTTCACCGCAATGGCATTGAACACCCCGTCGACCTTCGAAAGCAGGTGAGTAAGCGGCACGAAACTCGGCTGCACGCGCAGCTCCAGCTGATCCGTCTCCGCATGGTGCTTGATGACCACCAGCAACTTGATGGTGTAGCCCAGGCGCTCGGCAAAGCTCAAATCCACACTCTCGACGCGCTCGATGCCGTAGACGGAAATCTTGTCGGGCGTCACCGGCGTACCATAGGCGAGCATGGCGAGAATCAGCGCCTTGTGGGCAGCATCCCAGCCATTGATATCAAAGCTCGGATCCGCTTCCGCAAAACCGAGCTGCTGGGCATGCTCCAGCGCCTCGTGAAGAGGCATCCCCTTCTCGAGCATCGAGGTGAGGATGTAGTTGCTCGTGCCGTTGATAATGCCGATAATGCTCTGCACGTTGTTGCAGATAAGCGAATTCTGAAGGCTCTGAACGATGGGGATGCCGCCGCCGCACGAAGCCTCAAAGTAGAGAGGCACCCCCTTCTCCGCCGACAGGCGGAAGAGCTCACTGCCGTACTCGGCCAACACGGCTTTGTTGCCCGTCACGACGGGCTTGCCGGCCTCAATCGCAGCGCGGATGAGCTTGTAGGCCTCATTCGTGCCGCCGATGAGCTCGATAATAATGTCGATGAGCGGATCTGCGACCAAATCGCGCCAGTCATCCGTGAGCAGCGAGGCGTCTATCTGCACCTCGCGCGGGCGCTTCAGGTCGCGGACGGCCACGCGGCGCACCTCGAAGGAAATCTGAGCACGCGCCTCAAGCAGGTCATGGTTGCGGCAAAGCGTCTCATAGACACCTGTCCCTACCGTGCCGAGGCCGGCGAGGCCGAGCTGAAGAGTCTTAACTGTCATGCGCGCGGGAATTGTACAGCTGCGAAGCTGAAATGACAAGTCTATAATCTGCCCTGATGCAGCGACCTCGACGCGCTCCGCCCCGGAGCCGCCCTCATCAGAGGACGAACATTGACCCGGCCCAAACGGCGCGGTCGCGCCGTGCGTTCACACAATCAGCTGACGTTCAACTTTATGCAAATCTCCTCCGGACATTTACCCACCCTCGGGCTCGCCTGCGGCTGCAAAAAATCGCGTTCATCTCAAAAAAAGTCTTGCCAAGTGCGCGCGAGAGAGTATAATGGCCGCACCTTCACAGCGCAACTCGAGCGAATCAAGGAAGCGCGGTGAGGGTGACACAGCAAAGCGGATGTAGCTCAGTGGTAGAGCGCAACCTTGCCAAGGTTGATGTCGTGGGTTCGAGTCCCATCATCCGCTCTCCTTCAGCCCTCACGGGATGAAGAAGCGCGAAACATCGCGGATGTAGCTCAGTGGTAGAGCGCAACCTTGCCAAGGTTGATGTCGTGGGTTCGAGTCCCATCATCCGCTCTCCTTCGCCCTCACGGGTGAAGATCCGGGGAAACTCCGCGGATGTAGCTCAGTGGTAGAGCGCAACCTTGCCAAGGTTGATGTCGTGGGTTCGAGTCCCATCATCCGCTCGCATGAAAGCCCGCCTCACTGAGGCGGGCTTTTTTGATGGGTTGAGCGCAGGCGGGGTCAAAGGGTCAAGCGCAAAGTGTGGGGTCAAGCGCAAAGAGGGGTCAGGGTCAAGCGCCGAGTTGCGCAGAAGGCGCATGTTGAGTCTCCGATTAGCCGAAGAACCAGCAACCGCGCGGCCGCTCCTTCACTCCGCAGGCCGGGTGTTCACTCGCCGGGTCGATAGTCGATGCGCACGGGCACTTGGTCGATTTCGATTCCCGTGGAGGTGAGGATGTCCATGATTCTGATGAAAAGCCCCATGGATGAGCCCTCCGCCGCCGAGACCTGAAGCTTGATGTCGGGATGGGCGCGGCGCAGCTCTGCAAGGGCGACGGGCAGTTCTTCAGGGCTGATGAGTTTGCCGCCCAGAGCGATGCGCCCAAGCTCGTCGATTTCCAGCAGCAGCGAGTCCGCATCGCCGCGCACGCCGCTGAGGTGCTGCGTCTGCGGCAGGGTGAGCGGCAGGACTTGGTTCTGCCGCTTGAACTCGGTGTGCACGATGAAGAAGATGAGCAGAATCGTCAGGATGTCGAGCATCGGGACGATGGGCACGGAGTTCCACGACGTTTTGCGCGTGTAGATGTTCATGACTCTCAGAGGCGGTTGCGGTAGGCGAGCAGCTCGGTGAAGAATTCGGCGATGCGAGCCGAGCGGCGCTCAAGCGAACGCTCGAAGCAGGTCAGGGCAATCACGCCGGGCACGGCGATGGCCAGGCCGAAGATGGTGGTGTAGAGAGCTTTGGAGATGCCCTGAGAGATCCCTTGCTGTGCCGCGTCGGTGCCGAAGACGCTGAAGATGTCCACCAAGCCCCAAGCTGTGCCGAGAATGCCGAGCATGGGGGCGATGGTGGTGATGACGCTGATGAGCGACATGCCGGCGCGCTGCCCGTCGATGAGCAGGCGGAGGCGCGCTTCGATGATTTTCTCGATGTCGGGTTCGTAGCGATGCTCAACGCAGTAGATGACCTCGCGCGCCAGAGGGGACTTAGAGCAGAGGGCCGATTCGAGCAGCACTTGCGCCGAGTTCTGCATCTTGGCGACGTCGAGCTTCTGCCGGAGGCGCCGATACGCGCGCCGCTCGCCCGTGAACAATAGGTGATACAGAATGGCGGCCAGCATGATGACGGAGCAGGCCAGCAGCGGATAACCGAAGGGATGGCAGGCTTCGAGGAATTGTTGTATGGTTTCAGTCATGGGATGTGCGATGGTGTGGGGTTCTGAAAGCGATCGGTGGGGTAAGTCTCAAGGATGGGGAATTAGTCGAAGTGAAAGATGATGACGATTTCGAGCAGATTGTCGCCGAGTTCTCGCTTGACGGCTTCGGGCATGGGCGGCAGCGATGCCTCGCGGATGGATCTGAAGGTGAAGGACTGCTGAAGCACGCTGGCCCCGCGGCGCCCGAGCAGCTGCAGGTTGTTGATGAGTCCGCGCGAGTCAATGCACACGCTCACGGCCAAGCTCCCGAGCAGGATGTCGCCGCGGTGCTCATCGCAGTGGAAGTACCAAGAGCGGGCGATGCGTCGGTAGACCTGCGCTTCGTAGGCGCCGCGCGGCGTGGCCGCGACGTTGAGCGAGGGGTTTCTGCCGCAGATGAAGGTGCCGCTGCTCCGGCTGCGCCTCTCCGCCGTGCGGAAGCCGGGCTGGGACGACGCCGGCAGGCTCGGATCGTAGACGGGCCGACTGCGCAGAGCCGGAGTCGGCAAGGTCGGGTCGAGCATGGAGAGGGACTCGTCGGGCAAGCCGGCGCGGACGGCGAGATCATCGGGCTTTTGACTCGCCACGATGCTCACCGTTTCGGGCAGGACGGGCTTGCCTTCGGGAGATTCTTCTTCGGTCAGAGGCTCGGGACGCGTCAAGGGCGAGGTGACGTTCGATACGAACTCTTCTCCCTGCTTGGCGCTGCCCGAAGCATCGGGCTTGCCAGCGGAAGGTGTCTGCGGTTCCGGGGGCTGAGGGCGCTCGCTGTCAGTTTCTCGGACGAGCTCTTCGACGACCGCTTGCTGTCCGTCCGACGGCGGAAGGGACGACGGCGCCGCCGGGTCGACGGCAAGTTGAGCCTGCGACGGAGACGAGTCGGGCTGCTGCACGGAATCGGGCGTTTCGCTCGGCTGCCCGGCGAGGGCTTCGCTGAACAGGTCGCCATCCTGCCGCTCGCGCGAGAGGGTGTTGAGCTCCTCTTGCTCACGCCCCTCCATCGAGGGCGCCAGAGCATCGCTGTCGGGGGGGCGCTCGCCGGCGGCCGTGGCGCTGCGCGCCCCGACGTGATCTGCCTCAAGGGGGGTCTGTTCCGCTTGGTCGGGATCGGTCTTGGCAAAGGGACGTCTCTGCTGCTGCGGTGTTTCTTGAGGCTTCGACTCGCGCCTTACTTGGACATGAACTTGGCGCACCGGGGTGCGCGCTGCCGTTTGCCGGCCCTGATGGCCGGAAATATTCTGCAGCAGAAGGAGGACGAGCAAGAGGTGCAGCAACAGTGAAAGCAGGACGCAGAAAAGCAGCGGCCACGGGCGCATCCCATTCTGTTCCCTCGTGCTCACGGGCGCATTGTAACAAGCCCTACACGCCAGCGCAAGAAAACTCTGTGTCACCGCGTCGCGTCAAAGCACGACAGACGCAAAAAGCCCCCTTCCGCCCATGCGGAAGGGGGCCGGGCATACTCTAGCGGCACAGCTTTTCGCCCTCAGCCCAATGTGGCAAACTGCAGGTGCATCCAGTCCACATCGCGCTCGCGGCCGAGCGAGACGGCGCCCTGCTCCTCCCAGATGCGCCACCAGGCGTCGTACTCCGCTCCGCTGAAACGGGCCTTGGGCTTCTTCATCGCGTAGCTGTTGTGCTCGGCGTCGAAGTCGAGCGCGATGCCCCAAGCGTGCATCGACAGCGAGCTGCCCGTGCTCGTGCTGCGGTAGTTGTAGCTGCCGCTGTACACATCGAGCCCGAGGCGGCTGATGGCCTCTTGCCCGTAGTGCTCCAACACCGCTCGCAAAGCCGCTTCAACCCGCCCAGCAATCAGACGGTGCACGCGGATGGTCTTCACCGCCTTGCCCTCGTAGTAGAGGGTGTAGGGCGGTACGATGTTCACCAGCTCATCCTCGCAGCCCGCGCGCCCGAAGATGCTCGTGCCGGCGCGCACCTGCGCCTGCGTCGGCAGCGTCGTTGCCTCGGACAGCGACACCTCGAGCGCCGCCGCCAGCGCCGCCAGCGTCTTGTCGCCGATGATGCCGTCGGGCGTCGTGCCCACCTTCTTCTGTATCGCTTTTACCAGTTCTTTATTCATCTCTGTCGTCCGTACTCTCAATCATCAACTCACGGGCTCGCTTGGCCAGCGCGCAGTTCTCGCACTGCTGCGCCATCTTGCGGTTGGCATCATCCAGTCGCGCTTCAAGCTTCTCGTTTTTCTTGACCTCGCGCCACAGAAAGATGCCCATGATGGCCGCGACTGAAGCGCCGCTCTGCACGGCCTCCAGAAACTGGGCCAACCCGAACTCCGCCGTCGCCATCCCGCAGAAGGGCACCAGCGTCGCCAGGCAGAGCGTCCCGTTGATCAGATTGTTCGTCATTTCTCCTCTCCGTCAAGCTCGCGAATGACGGGCGCCACCACCTCGCCGCTGTACGTCCATGACCCGTCGGCACCCTGCGACGCCGTGGCCGTGCACGAGCCCTGCGCCATCACCAGCACCGCCGCAACGGCGCCGACAATGGCCGCCGCGATATACTGAGCCCAAGACTCCTTGATGCCCCACCCCGTCAGCAGGCTCGTGAGCCAGCCGACGGCCTTTTCTTTCTTCTCTTCGTCCGTGTTCATTGTTGTGATCGGTTTCAAGATTCCGCCGCTTCCGCCGCCTCTGCCGTCAACTCAGAGGCTGGTTCAGCTGCCTCCGTCTCCGGCGGCAGCGGGTCGTAAGTCAGCCCTTTCATCGCCGCGGCCTCGGCGGCCGTCGTTGCCTGCGGGCAACCGAAATTGAGCCCTTGAGGCGTGTGAAAAGCCTGCCCCGCGTTGGCGGCATAGCGCCGCCCGTTTTCATCCGTCCACTCGCCTTTTTCGTCCGTCGTGAAAAAGTAATGGAGCAGCTTCGTTTCCGTCGTTTCTTGCGTTGTTTCGCTCATGTTTATACCTCCGTATAAGTCCATCCCTTGGCCGTCAGCGTAGCCTTCTGCGCCTCCGTCAGTTTGCCCGCCGGCAGCTGGAGCAGAGCCGAGACTCCCGCGCTCGAGCTCCAATCCGTGACTGTATCCACGATGTGCTGCACGGATTCGGCCGTCAAGGCTGTGTTGTAATCGTAAAACTTGA